>JAZRWZ010000218.1:0-6571 GCA_045599985.1 Acutalibacteraceae bacterium
GTCACCGGCGGAGTCGGCGGAAGCGGAAAGCCCCGAAGCGCTCCACAGCAGGGCGAGACAGAGTAATACGGAAAGAATGCGGAGAAAAGATTTTTTCATCGGTGTTTCCTCCAGAAAATTAGTTGCAGAAATTATAGAAGAAAAAAGGGGGAAAGTCAAGCACGGGGGACAAGGCGAGACAGGGGGAAAACGGGATAAAATGGCTGCCGATCCTTGAAAAAGCCGTGAAAAGGGGCTTGCAAACGGGAGGGGTAAATGATATGATAAATATAACATTTATTGTCATTCACCAAAACAGAAAGGATGATAAGCAGTTATGAGTTACAAAATGCAACTGACCCCGGAACAGCAGGCTATTTTAGACGGTTCCAAGGGCGAAACCATGGCCAAGGTTATGAAAACCCTTGTGATGTACGGTGAGGCCTTCGGTGCCGAAAAAATGGTTCCCGTTACCGGTAAAATGGGTCACCTTGTTACCAGCTTCGGCCTTGGTGTTATGAAGCCCGTTTATGAGCTGATGGATCAGCTTATTGCCGGCGGCGCTCTCTCCGGCCAGAAGTTTTCCGTTGACCCCAAGCCCCTCGACCCCAACGTTCCCGCCAACTTCCTTCAGAATTTCGTATTCAAGAAATTCATGTACAGCGTGCAGAACGAGTATGATGCTCAGCTGACCAAGCTGGGTCTGGTGGATTCCAAATCCTACACCTGCACCTGCTATATGGACGAAGTGGGCAACAAGCCCAACAAGGGCGATGTGCTTTCATGGGCAGAGTCCTCCGCCGTGGTTTATGCCAACTCCGTGCTGGGTGCCAAGTGTAACCGCAACTCCGGTATCATTGAACTGTTCGGCTCCATCGTAGGCTTTGTTCCTTACTTCGGCCTCCTCACCGACGAGGGCCGTAAAGCCACCTGGATTGTGGAAGTCAAAACCTCCTGCAAGCCCGAGGCACAGATTCTCGGTTCCGCCATCGGCATGAAGGTCATGGAAGATGTTCCCTACATCAAGGGTCTTGATAAGTGGATCGGCAACACTTTGGACGGCGACACCTGCGCATACCTGAAGGATTTCGGCGCTGCCACCGCCTCCAACGGTGCAGTTGGCCTGTATCACATTGACGGCCTGACTCCCGAAGCCGTGGAGCAGGGCGAGGCTCTGATTACCGAGAACGCCAAGGTTTATGTGATTGACGATGCCGAACTCAAGAGAGTAAAGGATAACTACCCCGTTATGTGGGCCGATAAAAATGCAGCTCCCAAGCTTTGCTTCGTAGGCTGCCCCCACCTTTCTCACGCTCAGCTGATTGAGTGGACCGATAATGTTGTGGAAGGCCTTAAGAAGAACGGCCTCAAGAAGGTTACCGTTCCCACCGTGTTCACCGCTGCCCCCGGCGTAATCGAGGACTTCAACAAGACTCCCTACGCCGCCAAGCTGAAGGCTACCGGCGTTGTGCTCAGCTACATCTGCCCCCTGATGTACATGAACAATCCTCTTTCCAAGAAGATGCCCGTTATTACCAATTCCAACAAGCTTCGCACCTACACCACTTCCCGCTACTACACCGGTGCCGAGATTCTTGACATTATCACAGGAGGTAAAAAATAATGAAACAGTTTAAAGGCCGTCCCGTTTGCGCGGGCGAATGCACTGCAGAGGCTCTTGTTTCTCACAGCGGGTTCAACACCCTTGCCTCCTTCCAGAGTGCTCTTCAGTTTGGTGAGATTCCCATTCTCGGCAGCAAATATAAGCAGACCGAGTGCGGTGACCAGAACAATAAGGATCTGTTTGGCAAGCCCATGCTCAACAAAGCCCTTTGCCTGCCCCAGACCATCGGCTCCACCACCGGCGGTATGGTGCTGTATTGCGCCAACGCTTTGGGCAAGAGCCCCAAGTGTCTGCTCTTCTCCGAGCATATCGATTCTCTGGCAGCTGCCGGCGCCGTTCTTTCCGCTGTATGGACCGACAGCCCCATGCCCGTTGTTGATTGCCTTGGTCAGGAATTCCTTGACTATGTTAAAGACGGCATGAAGATTACCGTTTCCGCCGACGGTACCGTTACCGTTGACTGATTATTCCCAAAGGTAAAACGGGGCTCCGGTATTTGCCGCAGTCCGAAAACCAATTACAAAACAAAAAGCCGATGCAGTCATGGATTGCATCGGTTTTTTATGCGGCAGCAGGCAGGGGGCTGTCGGAATCAAGAATGTGAATCAAAAAAGGGGAGAAAAAACAGCCGTTGATTTTTCAACGGCTGTTTGCGGGTTATCTCTTATTTCTTGGATTTTTTCTTTGCCTCTTTGGCGGCTGCCTTTTCGGCGGCTGCTTTTTCTTCGGCGGCTGCTCTTTCTTCCATGGCAACGCCCATCTTCTGGCGGATTTCCTCAATGGGAACATTGTTGGCTACCATATCCATGTAGTCCTCATATTTCAGGCCGCCCACATAGCACTGCTTGTATTTGATATCGATGCCCTTCTTGGCGATGATAACATTGATGGCCAGCAGAAGGATGGCGGTGAAGATATAAACGAAAGCGCCGATACCGATGGAACCGCTGAAGAAATCGGGGAACACGCTGTGAAGCTGACCGGCGGAAATGACAAACATCACAATGCCGATAACACCGAAAGCAATAATCAGGCTGTTCAGGGTGATGTTGCGGGGGTTGGCCTTGGGGCCGCAGGCAAACATCAGGCAAACAAGGCTCACAACAATCATCACAACGGAGAGGAGGGTGAACACCACGGAGAGAGCAAGCAGCAGGAAGCCTTTGCCCACAATGGAGGAGCCCAGCAGACCGAACAGAGCGTCAAAGTTGAGGTTGGAGACGAAATCGTAAACGGTAAGAGCGTTTACGGCAACCTTGGTTTGCTCAATGAAGGGGCCGGAGTAGCTGACGTTGGCAAGGGGGATGAACAAAGCGCCAACGGGGAGCAGAGAAAGCACAATGCGGATGATGGTCAGCTTGGAGCCGATAAAGGAGGCCTTCAGGTGGTCAAGCTTTTTCTGGAAGCGGGCATGCTCTGCTTCGGCAGAGTCGGCGTCGTCAAGCAGACGGTCCTCCATGCCATAGTATACGATGTTAACACCGCAGGCAGGACACTCGGGTTTCCAATCGGTGATTTTCAGTTTATGACCGCATTTGGGGCAGGTTGCCATAGTAAATTCCTCCAAACGTTGATGATATTGATACATTTCCACATAGAATCAATTCAGTTTATCATAGGAACAGGTAAAAATCAACCCCAAAATGGGGAAAACACAGGCGGAAATGCGAAACCGGGCGAAAGCGGGGATTATATGAAAGCACCGTCCACACCAATTACCTGAGCTGTGATGTAGGAGGCCGCGTCGCTTGCCAGAAAACGCACAAGGGCAGCCACCTCTTCGGGGGTGCCGAAGCGGCCCATGGGGGTTTCCTCCCGCAGGGCATCCAGTTCGGCAGGGGAGAAATTGGCGTTCATGGGTGTGTCAATCACACCGGGGGTAACGGCGTTTACCTGAATGCCGGAGGGAGCCAGCTCCCGGGCCAGTGCCTTGGAAAGGCCGATGACGGCAGCCTTGGCGGCGGAATAATGCACCTCGCAGGAGGCACCGCAAACGCCCCACATGGAGGAGATGTTGATGATTTTGCCGTATTTTTGGTGAATCATGTATGGCAGGGCGCATTGGCAGGTGTTGAAAACACCCTTCACATTCACATCCATCATGCGGTCATAGTCGGCCTCGGTAATATCGGTAAACAGCTTTTGCTGGGCTATGCCCGCCGCATTCACAAGCACAGAAACGCCGCCGAGGGTATCGGTGGCGTTCTGAAAAGCAAGCTGAGTCTGAACCCGGTCGGCCACATCGGCACAGCAAAGGCAAACACGGGTTTTGTCGGAGAGTTCCTCCGCAAGGGCTTTGATTCTTTCGGTACCGGTGCGGTAGCACAGGGCAAGGTCAAAGCCATCCTCGGCCAGGGCTCCGGCCACGGCACTGCCGATTCCGCCGGAGGCCCCGGTAATAAATGCAACCTTCTTCATATCAGGCAAGGCTGCTCACGTCAAAGTCTTCGCCCATCAAAGCGGTCATGTCAATGTAACCGGCGGGCAGTTTGAAGTCGGATTCGTTCACCTTGTCGCTCACGGAATTGATTTCGATAATCGTGGTGGCAACGATGGGATTGCCGGAGGAATCGGTGCCGGCATCCTCGGAGATTTCAAGGCGCTTGATGTCGCCATTGAGGTAGTAGTACTTCATCTGGGTGCTTTCGGCGGTCTGGTAATGCTCGCACAGGTAGGTAACACCGTTGAAGGTAACCTCGGTGGTGGAGAGGTAGGTGCTGTCTTCCAGCAGCATATCGGTGTTGGGCAGCATCTCATCCATGGTGCCCTCACCGCAGTTCAGGTACATCTTCATGGCGGGGATGAGCATATAGAAGTTTTTGCCGTCGCTCAGGAACTTGGCCTTGACGCTCTGGGTTTCGGAAACGGGCAGCTTGGTGGTTACCAGGAATTTATTGCCCTTGGCGGTGTAGGTCATGGGCACAACGGTGCCGTCCTCACTCTGCAGGGTGATATCCATGGCGAAGGTGCCGCTGTTGAAGATTTCTTTCCAGTTCTTCTCGGATTTTTGGGAAATGGGATTGCCGTTTTCATCCAGGTCAACTTTGATTTCTTTTTCTTTACCGGTAATGGGACCGTCGGTAATAGAAAGGGTGACTTCCTCTTCGTTTTCTTCAATCATATTGGTGAAGTCTTCCACATTGATGCCTTTTTCGGCCAAAATGGATGCCTCTTCGTCGGAGAAGGTGAAGTCCTCGCCGAACATGGCGTTGAAAGCATCGGGGTCAACGGTCTGAACCTCGGTGGAACCCTCGCCGTTCTTGCGCTCGCTGTCGGATTTGCGAAGGGTGCAGGCGGACAGGCCGATTACCATGGCCAGCACAAGCAGCATTGCAACAATAGATTTTTTCATATCATTTCCTCCTGAACGGCAAAATGCCGCGGGTAATGCTCACGAATTGTCGGAGCCGAAAAAGCCGGTGAGAACGGCAGGAAAACCGACGGAGCGGATTTGACCGGTGCGGCTTTTTCTTGCTTTATAGGATAGCAGATTTGCATCCCAAAAACAATAGTTTAATTAAGATAAACTGTAAAGGTTTTGTTTCCGATTTGTAAAATCAGCAGAAAAAACACCTCTCCGAAAGGGGAATCGTATAAAGAGGGAAAAATAATCGCGGAAAGGGCTTGCAAAAACCGGATTCATCTATTATAATAAACCCTGCTTTCAGCAATATGCTGGTGTGGCTCAATGGCAGAGCAGCTCATTCGTAATGAGCAGGTTGCAGGTTCGATTCCCGTCACCAGCTCCAGACAGCTTTCTTCGGAAGGCTGTTTTTTTATAAAGTGCATCAACAAATGTTTTTCGGATAATATGGGAAAAAGAAAATGAGAAAGCGGTGGAGTTATGTTTAAACGGTTTATCAGTTACTATAAGCCTCACAAAAAGCTGTTTGCCATGGATTTGGGTGCCAGTTTTTTTGTGGCGGTCATCGGCGTGCTTTACCCGATGATTACCCGTGTGATGCTTAACGATTACATCCCCAACCGGAACTACCGGCTGATTGTGATAGCGGGCCTTGTTCTGCTGGTTCTTTACGCCATACGCATGGGGCTCAACTATTTCAGCTCCTATCAGGGCCACATGATGGGTGTATACATGCAAACCAAAATGCGTGCCGATTTGTTCCGCCATCTGGAGCAGCTTCCCTTCAGTTTTTTTGATAATCACGAAACAGGCAAAATCATGAGCCGCATGACCACCGATTTGTTTGACATGGTGGAGCTGGCACACCACGGCCCCGAAAATGTAATCATCAGCCTGATTTCTCTGGTGATTTCGTTTGCATACCTTGCCTCCATCAACATGGTATTAACGCTGATTATCTTTGCCTGCGTGCCTATCTTAATCGGCGTTTCCGCTCTGACCCGTCAGAAGATGAAGGTTGCCTTCAAGGCAAGGAATGCCTCCAACGCCGTCATCAACGCCGCACTGGAGAGCAGCATCAGCGGCATCCGCGTGACCAAGGCCTTTACCAACCGCGAAAAGGAGGAGGAGAAATTCCGCAAGGGCACGGATGAATTCACCCTTGCCAACCGTCTGGCCTACAAGGCCATGGCCACCTTCCATTCCTCCTCAACCTTCGTAACGGATATTTTCAACGTGGTGGTGCTGATTGCCGGCGGTCTTTACATGTATGACGGCAAAATCACCTTTGCCGATTACTCCGCTTTTATTGTTTCCATTAACCTTTTCATTTCCCCCATCACCACACTGATTCGCTTTATGGAGATGTTCCAGAATGGTGTGGCGGGCTTCGGCCGCTTTTGTGAGCTGATTGATACCGAGCCGGAGGTGGACAAGGTGGGCGCCGTTTCCGTGGAGCGGCTGCAGGGCAACATCGAATTCAAGGATGTTTCCTACGGCTACAACGAGGAAAAAGAAGTGCTGCACCATGTGAACCTTTCCATCGGCAAGGGGCAAACCTTTCCCCTTGTGGGCCCCAGCGGCGGCGGCAAAACCACCATCTG
>JAZRWZ010000219.1:0-14386 GCA_045599985.1 Acutalibacteraceae bacterium
CCCCCATCAAAGCCACCGTTACGGCAAAGGATATGAAAGCCCTTTGCGATTACCTTGACTGATAAAAAGAAGTATGCCCCCGTTTGAAGATGTACTTTCAAACGGGGGCTTTGTTATTTTGGGGGGTTAATCCTTATGCGGCAAAGGCAAAGAGCTTGCTGAAGAAATCAATCAAAGCCTGCTCAAAGCGCCACAGGGATTCATTCACAACAGCGGGGGTGGCGGTGCGGGCAGATGCATCGGCGCAGGGGGCCTTTCTTGCCACATCCTTTGCCCACAGGAAGCCGTCCTCGGAGTAACGGATGAAACGCAGGGTGTTTTCCTCAATCTGAATGACGGAAGCGGTGAGCATGGAGGTGGAGCCGTTTTCATCACTGTTATTTGAATAACCCAGATAGCCGCAGTTGGTGTAGGTGAAATTCAGGGTTTCCTCGGTGAAGCAAGCCTCACCCTTTTCATCGGCCAGAGGAATGCGGATGGTTTCACCGGGAGCCAGGAAGTTGACGGCACCGCCGATATAGTTATCATATCCGCCGGAGTGGTTGTGACCGAAAAGGAATACCATATCCAGTTTTTCGGCAGCCTGATTGATTACCTTAAACAGATAGGCGGCATACATATTGTCGCCGTAGCTGCCGCGGGTGGTGTGGTGCAGAGGCACATGGGTCACAATCAGCACGGGGCGGTTGTCGCCCTTTTCAATCATGCCGTTAAAGGATTTTTCCATATCCTTTGCAACCTTTTCAATGCCGTTGGAAAGGCGAAGGTACTGGTTCCAGGGGAAATTATCCTCATTGATGGCATACAGGCAATAGGTGCCCATATCGTAAAAGCCGGTTTTGGTAAAGCCGCCGCAGGGGAACATATCATGATTACCCTGCAGGCAAACCACGGAGCCGGTCTCCTCACCGCTAAACACGGTGGTGTAGGCGTTCTGCACCTTCAGAATTTCGGGACCGGCATAGTTGGGCAGCATTTTGGAGTAATCGCCGCCGATAAGAAGAGAATCGGGATCATCCAATCCATCCTCTTTCATAAGGCCCATCACCTTTTCAAGGCGCTCAAAGGCCACATCGCCGTCCTGTAAATCGGAGGCTGTAATCACGGAGGCAATGGCGTTTTCGTCAAAAATTCCCTTGTCGGCAAAGGAGGGCACAACCGCGCAAAGCAGCACGGCAATCACGGCCAAAAGGGCAACGACGGTTTTCAAAGCGTTTTTCATAATACTATCCACCTTATTTGTAATGATAAAGCAGCTCATAGGCCACAAAATATTCCCGGATATATCTTTTGAAGGCTTCGCCGGGAGTCGGCGCCGATACCCGGCGCACATCCTTTATGCCGCAGCGTTTGGCAATAATACCCGCCCGGTGCATATGGTAACTGGAGGACAGAATGGCAACCCGTGTGTCATTGACGGATTTGCCGCTGTCTTTCTCGATAATCGGCAGACCGAAACGGAAATTTTCAAACGTGGTGGTGGAGCGATCCTCCGGCAGAATGCGGGCCGGGTCAATCCCCTGCTCCACCAGATAATCCCCGATGATGGCGGCCTCGCTCTTTTTTTGCCCGGGCCTGAAGCAGCCGCCGCAGGGCACGGCCTTCACCCCGGGGTGCGCATTCAGGTAGGCTGCGGCGCTTTTCATGCGCTCAAACAGCTGAGGGCTGGGGGTATCCGCGCCGAACACATCCCCGCCCAGAATCAGCAGATAGTCGCAGTCGGCACAGAAATCCCGCTTGGCATCCGCAATCACAAAAGGCATGTAGGCCCCTGCCGTCAAGGCGAAGTAGCCGACGGTGCCGCCCACGGTTCCCAAAAGGATTTTTGCGGGAAGATTCATCACAGCACATCCTTATCAAGTATTGAAAAGCGGGCATCAAAACGATGCCCGCCCATCTTTGTGTAATCAGTCGATGATTTCGCCCATGTTGCCGTTACCGGGAATCACGGCATTGGATTCGTCGGTATCGATGTGCATGGCAAGAGCAAACTTGGGGCTGACGCGAACCACTACATCGTCAAAGATGAGGGAACGGCCGCCTACGGAGTCTACCTTTACCTTAACAACCTGCTTATCCTGCAGGCCGTATTTGGCAGCATCCTCGGGGGTAGCATGGATGTGACGCTTGGCGGCAATCACACCGCAGTCCAGCTCCACTTCGCCGTTGGGGCCAACCAGTTTGCAGGCGCCGCTGCCTTCAATGTCGCCGCTCTCGCGCACGGGAGCGTCCGCACCGATGGAACGGGCGTCGGTCAGGGAAAGCTCAACCTGGCAGGCGGGGCGGATGGGGCCGAGAATGGAGGCCTTCAACTGACCCTTTGCACCGATGACCGTCACCTTTTCTTCGCAGGCGAACTGACCGGGCTGGGACAGATTCTTTTTGTTGGTCAACTCATAGCCTTCGCCGAACAGAATATCCAGAGCCTCACGGGTAACGTGAACATGGCGGGCAGAGGTTTCAACAAGAACTTCTTTTTTCATTGCGAGATACTCCTTATATGATAGAAATGATTACCAGTTGATGGTGTAATAATCCTGAGTAAGGAAGGGAAGGATGGCACCGGCCTTATCGAAGTTGATGGTCCAGTAAAGGTCATAGTATGCGGAAAGAACATGACCGGTTTCAATATCAACAATAATCTTTGCGGTGCTGGAGGGGTAATTCATGGTTGCAAGGCCGACAATGCCCTCGGCAATACCGGGGATATTATCATTTACAACACCGGGAAGAACGGCGTTGAAAGCCTTGGGAGCATGGCCCTGACCGTGCTTAACGCTATCGGTCTTGGAATCGGCAACGGTGGTAATGGTGATGGTGTACTGGCCGTCTTTCTCGGTGCAGGAAGCGGATTTTACATCGGCAGCGGTGAGCTTGGAGCCCCAGCTCTCGTTCTCAACGGGATAGCTGCTCATATCGCTCATTTTCTGCTCGCCCTTGCTGTTCTTGGAGAGCTGGTCGCCGAGGAATTCATCGGCACCGCCCAGAGCCTTAAGGATGAAGTTAAGGCCGGAGGGAAGAGTGGTGGAACCGGCAAGAGAAATCTTGGAATAGTGATGAACACCGCTCTTGGCATCGGATTTTACAGCGTTAACAGCGGTGTTGAAGTAAGCAACGATTTCTTCCTTGGACTGGGGAGCCTTGGCAGCCTCGGTAGTGGCCTCGGTAGTGGCTTCGGTGGCAGCCTCGGTGGTGGGATCGCTGACGGCAGTGGTGTCAACAGCGGTGGTGTCGGTTACAACGGGAACTTCGCTTTCTTCGGGGGCTGCGGTGGTAGCTGCGGTGGTGGTCTCCTGAGCATCTTTGCCGCAGGAAGCAAGCATAACGGCAGAACCTGCCACCAATACAAGGGCAAGAACGAGTGCTAAATACTTTTTCATGTTTTTTCCTCCTGATAATCAGTAATATCCGTAAATCTTTTTCGGACTAATTCAGTATAATATAAACACGCTGTAAATGCAAGTAATTTATAGCCCGATATGTTTTCTTTTGCAAATAAAACAGCGAAGCCTCAAAACAAATTTCCGCAAATCGGGAAACAATGTTTTCGCTTCGCTGTTAAAAATCATTCTTTTGTTGTTTCTTCTGTTGTATCTTCTGCTGTTTCTGCTTTTTTTCGGCCCGAAATCTTTTTTACGACCAGTGACATAGTCACCACAAAAATCACGATGGGCAGCAGATAAAGCAGGGTATAGGGGTTATCCAGGTCGCCCTTGTTGCCCAGAATGGCCCACATGATGTTGATGGGCAGGGTGCCCAGAGAGCCGCCGATGAAATATTTGGGGAAGGAGATGTTCATTGCCCCCAGCACAAGGGAGGTGGTGTCGCCGGGAATCAATCCCGTTGCCTTTAAGAGGAATGAGAGCATCACTTCGTTTTCGCCGGCAAAATCATCCACTCTTTTCACCTTGGGAAAACGTTTTTTCAGGGCATTCACCATACCGCTGCCGGTGAGCTTGCCCAGATAGTAGGTGGGCACCATGGCAATCTCCGTAGCGATGAAATTCACCAGAATGGCTACCCACAAATCCTCAAACACAATACCGCTCACCACAAAGATAATGGAGGGGGTAATCACAAAGGCGAAGGATTTAACAAGGTTGATGAGAATCAGCAGCAGGGCCGTGGTGAGCACACTGCCGTAAAGCATATCCAGAAGCCCCTGGGGGTTGGTAACGGAGATGTTCTTCTTTTTCATGAAGAGAAGCATGGCCACAATCATGCAGGCAATAAAGATACCGGCACAAATCTGAAGCACCTTGATGAGCTTCCCGTAGTCCTTTTTTTCTTTGGCGGCAGGCTGACTGCCGGCAGTTTGATTCATTTTTATCTCTCCCTTTTTTATCTGTTCCTTTTCTTCAGGCGTTTGTCGGATTTGGCTGCCAGCCGTGTGCCGAGGCTCTGGAACACCTGCACCATCACAATCAGCAAAATCACGGCAAGAATCATAACCAGCGTTTTGTAGCGGTAGTAGCCGTAGTTGATGGCGATTTTACCCAGTCCGCCGCCACCGATGATGCCGCTCATGGCAGAATAGCTCAGAATGGTGGTAATGGCGATGGTGGCGTTGGAAATCAAAGAGGGCACACTTTCGGGAATCATCACCTTCAAAATGATTTTGAGGGGGGAGGCTCCCATGCTTTCGGCGGCCTCAATGATATTGGGATTCACCTCGCGCAGGCTACTTTCCACAAGCCTTGCCACAAAGGGGAAGGAGGCAATCACAAGGGGCACAATGGAGGCCGTGGTGCCCACCGCCGTGCCCACCAGCAGGCGGGCCAGAGGGAACACCATAATCATCATAATCAGAAACGGCACGGAACGCAGCAGGTTAATCACCACATTGAGCACCTGCATAACAACCTTGGGCAGGGGCAGCACACCGTTTTTCTCGCCCACCACCAGCAGCACGCCCAGGGGCAGACCCAACACAATGGCGAAAGCGGTGGATACCACGGTGACATAGAAGGTCTCCCACACGGCGGTGGGGAATTCATTCTGCACAATGCGGATGGCTTCCTGCACGGCTTCGGAGGCAAAAACAGATTCCGGCATCTTATTCAACCTCCTCAACAATGATATCGGGAATATTGCCGAGATATGCCATGGCGGCCTGCTTCTGCTCTTCTCCGCCGGGCACGCTCAGCAGCATGCTGCCGTAGGCGCGGTCGCCTATGCTTTTGGTGGAGGCGGCCATAATATTCACCACAATATTCTTCTCCATAGCCATTTGGGAAATCAGGGGGGTGGAGGCGGCAACGGCGCCGTTGAACACCACGCGAATCTTCACGTCATCGCTCAGGGGAACGCTCTCCTCCGTGCCCTCGGGGAACACAAGGCGTTTGGCGGCATCGGATTTGGGGTTGGAGAACACATCTGTTACCAGACCCTCCTCCACCACGGTGCCTTTATCCAGAATGGCAACACGGTTGCAGATTTCTTCCACAACGCTCATCTGGTGGGTAATCACAATCACGGAGATGCCCAGCTTCTGATTGATTTCTTTAATCAGGCTCAGAATGGCGTGGGTGGTTTTCGGGTCCAATGCGCTGGTGGCCTCATCGCACAGCAGCACCTTGGGCTGGGTGGCAAGGGCACGGGCAATGGCAATGCGCTGCTGCTGACCGCCGGAAAGCTGCGCCGGGTAGGCGTTGGCTTTATCGGGCAGGCCCACAATTTCCAGCAGCTCCATGGCGCGCTTGCGGGCATCGGCCTTTTTCACACCGGCCAATTCCAGAGGGAAGCAGATGTTTTTGAGGCAGGTGCGCTGCATAAGCAGGTTGAAGCCCTGAAAAATCATGGTGATACTGCGGCGGGCGTCGCGCAGTTCTTTTTTGCTCAGTGCGCCCATATCCACGCCATCAATCATCACCTTGCCCGCCGTGGGGCGCTCCAGCATATTGATGCACCGCACAAGCGTGCTTTTTCCCGCACCGCTCATGCCGATAATGCCGTAAATATCCCCGTCCCCCACGGTGAGGGACACGTTCTTTAAGGCATTCACCTCGCCGTTGGTCACGGAAAAGGTTTTTGTTAAATTCTGAATTTCAATCATGGGGTATCCGGGCCTTTCGGTTTCTTATTTGGTAAGTGCGTCCAAGGTGGTCTGCTTGCCGCCGTAAATGCCCATGGGCTCCACATGAACGGTAGCGGCGCAAACGATATGGGTGCCCTTTTCGGCGTTGAAATCATCCAGATAAGGCAGGTGCTGGAAGTAGTTGGCATCCACCTCACCGCTCTCAACAACCTCATTGGGAACTACATAATCGGTGTATTCCTGAATGTCAAGGGTAATGTTTTTGGCAGCCAGAATGGTTTTGGCAACCTCAAGAATATCCTTGTGAGGGGCGGGGGAAGCGGCAATGGTGATGGTTTCACCGGCCAGTGCGGCATAATCCAGAGCGGCATCGTAGCCGTCACCGGGGTTGTCAACGGTGCTCACAACGGAGCCCTTGTAGGTTTCGGTAATGTAATCGGCCACGGCCTTGCTGTTCATGGCAGCAACCAGAGCCTTGATTTTGGGGGTGTTTTCGCTGCCCTCTTTTACGGCGATGATGTTGCCGTAAGCGGAGGCGGAGCCCTCCATAGCCAGAGCCTCAACCATGGGGTCGATGCCGGCATCCAGAGCGTAGTTGGAGTTGATTACGGCATAGTCCACATCCTGACGAACGTTGGGAATCTGGGCAGCCTCAACCTCTTTGAAGGTGATGTTCTTGGGATTTTCCACAATATCGAGAACGGTGGCGGCAATGCCTGCGCCCTCTTTGAGCTTAATGATACCCTGAGCCTCCAGCAGCATCAGTGCGCGGGCTTCGTTGGTGGTATCATTGGGAACGGCGATTGTCAGGGATGCCTGCTTTTCGGTGCTGCCGCAGGAGGAAAACAGCACTGCGACGGAAAGGCAAAGGCTGAGAGCAAGAACCAATGCAAGAATTTTTTTCATAAAACATTACTCCTTTGTAAAAATAATCATTTTATTTTAGCACTAACCGTTCACGGTGTCAAGTTGACAAAAGCCGACATCGCACACACAACAAAAGCCGACATCGCACACCAAAAAGGCAGCATCTCCAACAGAAAATCAAAAAAAGCCGGCATCCCCTGAACATTTCCGGGGGATACCGGCTCATCATCGGTTTTTATTATTTACCGAACAGAAAATCCTTGATGTAAGTCCATTCCATGGACAGGCGAAGGCCGTTGTCATATTCCTTTTTCTGCTCGGGATAAGGCTCGCCGAAATAGTCGCAGTAAAATACCATATAAGTATCGAATTCGGCGGGATTCTCCTCATTCAAATCAAAAATGCGCACGCCGCGCTTGCCGCCGTCCCCGCGGGACTGGAAGCCCGTGCTTTTGCATTCGCCCATAGTGATGCCGTCGGCGGTTTTGCCGACATAATCGTTCACATGGTTGTGGCCGAAGAATGCACCGATTACATCGCCCATCTCCACCCACGCTGCATATTCGCCGGAGTTATACCGGCCGATGCCCACGGCACCCTTCAGCTCGCCGGAGGCCATCTGCGTGTTCAGGGTGTAATACACATTTTCACCGAATTCAGAGCATCTTACGGCACCTTCCGTTCCGGCCTCGGCGGGCAGGAAGAGCTTATTCACTTCCTCCACCGGCACATGCTGAAACACAAAGGCAGGCACGGGCACGCCGCCGTTTTCTTCCGTGATACGGGCGCTGGTCTTCTTATACCATTCCACCTGCTGTTCCTTTACGGGATTCTGCTCATCGTGAATATCGCGGGAGCCGGAATCTATTGTCCACACGTTAAACACGTTTCCGGTATCCGCGCTGTCACGAATCAGCAGATAATTGTTGGCGGTGCGGTGGTGATAATCATAGCCCCGCTCCATCAGGCAGGAGGGATGCTTCTGATAAAATTTGGTTTGCAGGTGCTTGGGGCAAAGGGTTTGCCAATCGTGGTTGCCGAACACCGCCGTAAAGGGAATACCGCGTTCGTCCAGCGGGGCAACCAGCTGGTCAATGGCGGATTTTACGGAAAGAGGCGTGCTCATGAACCAACCGCCCGTAACATTGTCGCCGGTGAAAACCACCAAGTCCGGCTTGTAATCATCCAGCGCCTTTTCCAAAAAGGCAATCACCTCGGGATAAACCTGGTCGGTGCAGTGGGTGTCGGAAATCTGCATGATGCGGAAGGTGCCGTCCGCCTTGAATTTCAGGGTTTTATCCGCCGCCGCGGCGGGGGCTGCCGGGCAAAGCACCGAGAGCATCATAACAAGGGCAAGAAGTAAAACGAAAAATCTTTTTATGTTTTTCATTGTGTTTCCTCCTGACATTGGATATAATGCCATTATAAAGGAATAACCCCGCATTTACAACCCATTTTTGAGGATGTGTTTTTATGAGAATAGAAGATAAAGCATCATTCCCCCGCCCGGATTTTGTGCGTGAGAATTATCTCAGCCTGAACGGAACGTGGCAAATCGGGTTTGACGACAGCGCCGAACCCCTTACCCCCGGCAGCCTGAAAAAGGAGCTGCCCGGGCAGCCCATCACCGTGCCCTTCCCCTACCAAAGCCCCGCAAGCGGCATCGGTAACACCGCCGTTCACAACAAAATGTGCTATTCCCGCCCCTTTACCCTGACCGGGGAGCAGGCATCACAGACCGTGCTTTTAAAATTCGGCGCCGTGGACCACAAGGCTCTTGTTTTTGTTAACGGCAGTTTTGTGGGAAGCCACACCGGGGGCTACACGCCCTTTGCCTTTGATATCACCGCTTTTGTGAATGAGGGTGAAAATGCCCTGACCGTTTGGGTGGAGGATTTCCCCTCCAAGGAGCAGGTGCGGGGCAAGCAGATTTGGGATGAGGAGCCCTTCGGCTGCTTTTACACCGCCGTGTCCGGCATCTGGCAGGAGGTATGGCTGGAATTCACCGCCCCCCGGCACATTCAGCGGGTTGCTTACGAAACCGATTTGGAGGCGCGACGGGTAACCGCCCGCATTTTGCTGAACGCCCCCGTCACCGGCTGCATTGCCCTTGCCGTTTCCAAAGCGGGGGAGCCGCTTTTCACCGTTACCCGCACCCTGCGGAATACCGATTCCTTTGCCGTTTCCTTCCATATGGAGGAATTCGGGTTCCGGGATTCCCATTTCACCAACTGGTCACCCGCCCACCCCAATCTGTTTGATTGCGACATCACCCTGGCTGCGGAGAACGGGGAGGACAGCGTATCCACCTACTTCGGCATTCGCAAAATTGCCGCCGACGGTGATAAAATCTATCTGAACAATTCGCAGATTTACCTGCGGGGTGTGCTGGATCAGGGCTATTGGCCCGAGGGCATCTACCGCCCCCGGACCGATGACGGCTTCCGTGAGGATGTGGAGCTGACCTTGGCCTTGGGCTTTAACATGGCCCGCAAGCACCAAAAAATAGAAGACCCCAAGTATTACTACTGGGCCGACAGACTGGGGCTTCTGGTGTGGGGCGAGCTGCCCTCCTTCTTCGCATACAGCGAAAGGGCCGTGGCCGATAGCGCAAACACCCTGACGGAATTCATTGAGCGTGATTATAACCACCCCTGCCTGATGGCGTGGGTGCCCTTTAATGAGAGCTGGGGGCTGCGGATGCTGCTTGGGGACGCCCGCCACCGTGACACCGCCCGCCGGTTCTATTACCTTTGCAAATCCAAAGACCCCTCCCGCCTTGTGAGCACCAATGACGGCTGGGAGTGCCTGACGCAAACCGATTTGGCAGGCATTCACGACTACCGTGTTCTCGGTGAAAAACTGATTACCTATTACGCCAATCCCGATTTTCTCAAAAACG
Source organism: Acutalibacteraceae bacterium (assembly GCA_045599985.1). GTDB lineage: Bacteria > Bacillota > Clostridia > Oscillospirales > Acutalibacteraceae > CAG-177. The sequence goes on from JAZRWZ010000219.1 coordinate 9,807, forward strand.
GCTCCGCCCGCACGGGTCACCCCTATGTGATTCCCGGCGAAGACTGCAGCGACCTGCCTTTGCTGATGACGGAATTCGGCGGCCGTGGAGTAAAGCCCGATGAAACCGGGCGGGTCACCGAAGCAAGCTTTGATGCGTGGAAGGCCGCCGTTACCGCGGATGTGGAAGGGGTGCTGGCCATCCCCGCCTTTTGCGGCTACTGCTTCACCCAGCTGACCGATGTGTATCAGGAGCAAAACGGCCTGACCGACATGGCCCGCCGCCCCAAAGCAGATGCGGAGGAACTCAAGGCTTTGTTCAGCCGAAAGCCCTGAACACGATTCATCATCTTTTTCGCAAACAAAAAAGCGATGCCCGATTCTGCTGACAGTTTCGGCATCGCTTTTATTACTTATGCAAACAGCGCATCAAACCAATCCAATATCCGAAGCCACAGGGAATTCACCTGCTCGGGCAGTGTGCGGAAAAAGCCGCTGACGGCAAGCAGCAGGGAGTTGGTTACACCGCTGCCCTCCACCAGATACACACCCACCTGCTCATAGGGCACATAGGCGGTAAACCGGCGGATTTCATCGGCGGTGCCGGTTTTGATTACCTGCCCCGTCATCAGGTTTGTAACGGTGAATTTTTCATAATACTGCAGGCCGCAGGCCTTCAGGGGCACGGTCACCTGCCCCGTTACGGCGGTTTCGCTGCACCCCGCAACCACCAGCGCGGCCCGGTTCCCGCCAAAGCGGGCATAGGCAGGCAAGCCTTCCAATCCCGTCACCTGCACCTCGCAGATGTTGCTGTGGCGGTGGTTGGCGGGCCAATAGGCGAACAAATCCGTATAGGTGCGGCGAATCCGGAGCATCTGCTTGACATCCTCGGTGAAAAACGCGTTCTCCGGGATTTCGGCATCCTCATAATTCACCCGCATATCGTACTGCACCCCGGCGGGGCATCGGGCGTTGAATTCATCCCCCATGTACCAGATGGGAATGAAGGGCGCCAGAATGGCAGAATAACCGATTTTCACCCGGCTGCCGCACACGTTGCGGGCCTGATAATCGTGGTTGGTAATGCAGTTGGTGTAGTATTTGCCCGTGCCACGGCGGGTCGTATTCTTCTGCCACGGTTCATAGCCGAGGCCCACGCCCTTCTGCACGGATTCCACTATATTCAGAATGCCGTCCCCGAAAAAGTTTGTCGGGTGCTGATACAGCTTTTCGCGGCTCCATGTGCTGTAATCCAGCACACCGTCCTGCTCAAAATCATACACACCACTGCGGGTACTGCCGTCCTCCGAAATAATGATGATATATTTCCCCTCGGCGGCCAGGGTTTTCTTCACCTCGCCGTACATGTCATAGCCGGAGTGGTGAGGCTCGCAGTCACAGCGGAAACCGTCGGCATCGGTCACCCGGATGTTGTTCACAAGGGTGTCCACATACCAGCGGTACAATTCCTCATTGCTCCAGTCAAAGGCGATGTTGCCCCACGCCTCCCCGTTGAACCAATCGGGGTGCTCCTCAATCAGGGGGGCATTGCGCATCACGCCCCATGTAATCACATCCAAAAACACATAGATGCCCTTGCTGTGGGCGTATTTCACAAAATCCGCCACTACCTGCCAGCCCTCGGCATCCGTTTCTTTGCCCGAAAAAGCGGGGTCAACGGTGTGGGGGCCCAGATTGCCGTAGCCGTTGCCGTTCTCGCCCCGGCGATACACGGGGGCAAGCCAGATGCCGTTCACACCCAGAGAGGCATAATAATCCAGCAAATCACAGCTTTCGGGCAGGGTGCCGCCGATGGAGGCGGTATCCGGGCGCAATTCCACCATTACCAACGAATCCACCCAGTCCGGCGTTTTCAGAATACCGTCGCTGTAAGAGGGCAGCAGCGTTGTGCTGCCGCTGTCCCGGTAAGTCAGCAAGCCGCTGTTATCCAGTTTATCCGTTTCATAACAATAAGCGCAGTTCACCCCGGAGGTTACGGCGTATTTTCCGGTGCCGTCCTCTTCGATGACCGTGCGCAAAAAAGCATCCCAGCCCCGTTTCAGGGCAGCCTCACTGCCCCCCGTCACGGTGACATTCCCCGTTGATTCATCAAAGGTTACCTCATAATCCTTCGCATTGCGCACCAAAGAAAAGATGATGGCGGGTTCCCCTTTTTCCGAATGAGGCAGGGTCAGGTTCAAGGCGGCTTTCGCCGTGGCCTCGGCATAGGCCATGGCTCCTTTGCAGGGGGCTGTCAGCGAATTCACACGCAGATGGTATCCGCTTTCGGTCAGCGAATAGGCGGGCTCCGCTGTTGTTCCCACAACCGGAACACAGCATAGCATCACTGCCGCAAGCAGGAATGCCGCTATACGGGTTACTGTTTTCATACGCTTTCTCCTTTTATTCAAGGTGGTTGTCGGCATATTTTTGAATCTGCAGGGTCTGCTCCATCACATCCAGAATATCGGCGGTATAGGCCGCCGCCTTTTCCGGGTGGGCCACCGCGTCCAGAAATTCGTCATACTCCCGGCCGCATTCCGTCAGGGCAGGCAGCACCACGGGCTGCTCCTTATCGGCAAGGTAACAGGTTACCGCCTCGGTGTTGCAGCCAAAATCCATCATGCCCTTGTCACCGAACACGCGAAAATGCCAATATGAGGGGTGAGAATAGCCGAAGGAGGAGGGGGCGGCATAGGAAACATCGCCGATGATGCCGGCACCGTTTTCCATTTGCGCCATCAGTTGGGCGCTGTCTTTAAAATGCGGCACCTCTTTGGCGTAATGATTCCAGCAGCGGGCACCGCAAACCTTCTGCACATTGCACCCGGTCAGGCGGCGCACCATATCAATGCCGTGCACCGCAATATCCGTAATCACGCCGCCGTGCAGACCTTCTTCAAAATACCACGCCGGGCGGCTGCCATAGTTCAGAGGGTGCTGCCCCTCAAAAATGATGTTGTTCACCTGACCGAGCATGCCATCACGGATTGCGCGGCAGGCAGCGGCAATCTTATTATCCTGCCGCAGGGAGAGGCACATGCCCACCACTTTGCCGCTTTTTTCGGATTCCCTGCGAATCTGTTCCAGTTCATTCAAATCGGTGCAAAGGGGCTTGTCGGCAAGCACATGCTTGCCCGCCTGCAGAGCATTCAGGCAGATTTGGCCCCGGGCGGCAAAATAATCCCCCACGGCAACGGCATCCACCGTTTTGTCCGCCAGCACATCTTCAAGGGATTGATAACAAAATGCAACGCCTCTTTTTTCGGCATCGGCACGGACCTGCTCATCCTGCTCAAAACAGCCCGCAATCTCCACACCCGGCAGGCGGGAAAAAGCCTCATGCAGGCCGAATATATGCCCGTGGCGAAAGCCCACGAATGCAACACGAAGGGTACTCATCGGAAAACACCTCATTTATCAAAGAGTAAACATATAATCGGGTTTAATGGGAATCAGATGGCTTACATCGTTCATGAACACAATGCGGTTGCGGCCATCGGGGGTGTACTGAATTTTGGAAACGGAGGTGTGATAGATATTGAAAATAAAATCCTCCTCACGAATCCCCACAGCGGAGGGCAGAAGGCTGTTGCCGAAGGAGCCGTGGCTGAAAATGAGAATCCGTTTGCCGTAAGGGAAGCGCTCACGCAGATAATCGACCACGGCGCGGGCTCTGTCCATAATCTCCGGCTTATCCTTGTTGGGGAACACGCCGGGTGCCTCGCCGAAAATCAAATCGGGGCACTGAATGATGTTATCATAGTAACGGGAAAGATATTCGATTCCCGCCCCGGCGTAGTTGGGGGTGGAGCCTTTTTCAATCAATTCGGGCACAATCTCGATGGCGGGGTGCCCGGCAAGCTTTCTGCACACCGCTGCCGCCGTTTTTACACAGCGCACAAGGGGGCTGCACAGCACCGCATCAAACGCCAACCCTGCCAGACGGTCAGCCAAAAGCTCGGCTTCCTGAACACCAACGTCGGAAATATCGCAGTCACACGCATCCCGGCCGTCATAAACCCGGGTGGTGGAAGCGTGGCGGATGTAAAAAATCTCAAGCTTAGGTAAATCGGAACTTGACATAAAGCAAACCTCCGTAAAAATGGGATGGAATATACCGAAATCATAGCATAAAATCAGAAAAAAGGGAACAGAAAAACAAAAAACCCACAGGAAATCCTGTGGGTAAATTTCGTTTTCATGTACCCTGAAAACTGAACAAAGGAGATAAGAAACAGTAACAAACTTGAGATTCGCAAGGTCAAGCCCTCGACCTATTAGTACTGCCAAGCTGAACGTATCACTACGCTTACACATGCAGCCTATCAACCTTGTAGTCCACAAGGGGTCTTACTAGCTTATGCTATGGGATATCTTATCTTGGAGGCGGCTTCACGCTTAGATGCTTTCAGCGTTTATCCGTTCCGCACTTAGCTGCCCGGCTATGCTACTGGCGTAACAACCGGTGCACCAGCGGTGCGTCCATCCCGGTCCTCTCGTACTAAGGACAGCTCTCCTCAAATATCCTGCGCCCACGACAGATAGGGACCGAACTGTCTCACGACGTTCTGAACCCAGCTCGCGTACCACTTTAATCGG
>JAZRWZ010000220.1:0-1371 GCA_045599985.1 Acutalibacteraceae bacterium
AAAATCGGGTGGGCGGCACATTCATCCGAAATATGCCGCCCAAAAGTTAATTATGGAAGATATTTAAAAAGCTCATCCTTTGTGTCGGCCACAAGATATGAGGGTGCAATATCGAGCACGGTTTTGCATCCGCTCACGCCCTCCGAATTAAGCTTGAATGCCGCCCTTGCATAAGCAAGCAGCACGCTGCCGGTAAACTCGGGGTTGGAATCGAGCTTAAGTGAATACTCTATGATTGCGGTGTTGTTTTCACCCGTTTTGCCGCAGCGGAAAACAAAGCCCCTGTGAGGCAAGCCGCTGTGGTCGCGTTTAAGCTCCTCCTCGGTTATGAAAGTAACCGTGGTGTTGTAATCGGCAAAGTAGTTGGGCATTTCCTTTATTTCTTTTTCGATTCTTGCCTTGTCGGCTCCGTCCTCGGCAACAACATAACATTCTCTCAGGTGCTTGTCACGAGTGGTGAGTTCAGGATTTTCACCGTTTCTCACCCTTTCAAGGGCCTCCTCCACGGGCACGGTGTACTGCCTTGCATCCTTAACACCCGCAACGCGGCGAATGGCGTCGGAATGGCCCTGGCTTACTCCCCTGCCCCAGAAGGCATAATCCCTGCCCTCGGGCAGAACGGCGGCGCCGTAAATGTGGTTAAGTGAAAACAAACCCGGGTCCCAGCCCACCGAGATAATGCCCACCTTGCCGCTTTGCTTTGCGGCGGCATCAACATTACCATAGTGCTCGGCGATTCTTGCGTGGGTGTCAAAGCTGTCAACCACATTGAAATACCCGGCAAGTGCCGGGGTCTGCACGGGCAAATCGGTTGCGCTGCCGCCGCAGACTACCATAACATCTATTTTCCCTGCCATTTTCGGTGCATCCTCGGCGCGAAGCACGGGAACGCCCTCGGTGGCAAGCTTAACGCTCTGAGGCTCACGCCTTGTGAAAACCGCGGCAAGCTCGGTATCGGGGTTCTGCTTTATTGCAGCCTCAACACCCTTTGCAAGATTGCCGTAGCCGAAAATACCAATCTTAATACTCATTTATATTCAATCCTTCCCGTAATAATCAGTCTTTGCCGTTAAGCAGATTTGCCGCAAGCGCCGTTATTCCGGCTGAGAGTGCAAGGAAAGCGGAAACGGTGATGCCGTTTAGCTGTTCAAGCATTGAAAGCCCGGTGAGTGCCGCCGCACCAACAAAGCCGAGCACGCACAGAATGACCTGAATAACAAAGAGCACATCCATATCCCTGCAAAGCTGCTGAATTGCGGCAAAGGCGCGCATCATAGTCAGCGCGGTTCCGTTGTGAACAAGGTGAACCGGGCAGCGCTCCGTTACCTCATCACGCCTGTTGGTGTAAATTCTGCCCGCAACCGAGCCGAG
>JAZRWZ010000221.1:0-21674 GCA_045599985.1 Acutalibacteraceae bacterium
GGGATTCTGGCACACCCATTTGTCGTTATCGTTGTTGGCTAATTTGGAAATAAGCCCCTTGGCCTTTGCTTTGCCGTATAGCTTTTGGGAAACGCCGCAAACACGGCTGCCAATGCCGCACAGCGGAACGGGGAATACCGTGCCCGTGAGCAGCAGCTTTTCAATTTCGTTATCGTGCTGCTGCAGGTAATAGCGGGCAATGCAGGAGCCCAAAGAGTGGCCGAAAAGGTAAAGACCCTTGCCGGGGTAAAGGGATTTGATGTGGGCGCTTACAATCAACTGGTCATCCAGCATCTCTTCGGCAGATTCAAAATGCCCCAAAGGGTAGGCGGCGCTGACGGATTGCCCGTGGCCGCGGTTATCGCTGACGATAACGGCATAGCCGTTGGCATTGAAAAAGGTGCAGATATCGTAGTAGCGCTCCTTGTGCTCCTTGGCACCGTGAATCACCTGAACCAGCGCCTTGGGATTCTCGCACTCAAACAGCGCGGCGTGAAGCACCAGCCCGTCACGGGCGGTCAAAGTAATCTCTTGCATACATAATACCTCCGGAATAAGTTACAGAGAAAAGCGGAACAGACTTTGGAAGAAGAGGAGCAGGCGGTAGAAGAAGGAGTAATTGCCGTAGGTGACCTCATTCAGGGTGGTGTCCCCCACGGTGTAGACGAATTTTGAGGGGCTGATGCCGTAAAGGATGAAGGTGTAAGTGTAATTGCCGTTTTCATCGGTGCCCGTGGGGCCGTCCAGCTCCACAAGATCGGCATAATTCCGGTTGAGAAGGGTGCCGCCCACAATGTAAACATAGAATAAATCGTCATCGGGGGAGGTGATGGTGAAGGTGGTGCGGCCGGAATCGGTTTTGTATTTAAAGCTCGTTACACGGCAGGCGTTATCAATACGGTAATGCTCCAGCGTGTAGCTTTGGGGGGAAGTGCCTTCGGTGTCGGCCTCGGTCCACAGAGTGACCAGCACGGTGTAATCTCCCTCCGGCAGGTCTTCCTCTTCAAAAGAGGGAATCAAGGGGTCGGTTTTGATTACATATTCTTCTTCTTCGGTGGCAACCGTCTGACCCTTCGCATCCTTCAGTTCATAGGTCACACGGCGCAGGCTGCGCACGGCATAGTAGGTGACGGTGCCGTCGAATTCATCGGTTTCGGCATAGTAGGCGGGCACGGCCAGCCAATCGCCGCAAAAGCCCATGTAGGGAAGGGAAAGGTCGGTTTCGGCGGCGGTGGAATCACTCAGGGTGACATACCCCTCCACATAAAAGCCGTTTTCAAAGGTCTCCGATAATCGCTGCATAGCTTTCTCATCCGGCTGAACGGTCAGGTTCACAACGGCGCTTTCTCCCGCCTCAACGGTAAGAACCGCCGGCATATCGGATTGAATGATTTCGCAGGGCAGGTTGGTGCTGTTGCCGTCAAGGTAAGTGACGGTTTCATATTCGCCTGTTCTTTCGTTGAAGTTCTTTTCGGTTTCCAAATTGTCGGTGGTAACGGCGAGGGAAAGAGTATCGTAGCTGACGGGCTTGTCGGATATATTCTTTACGGTAAAGCTGATGTCAAAGGTGCTGCCCAGCTTATCGCCCAGATTCAGTGCGGATGTGCTGCCGCTGCCAAGCAGAATGGCTTTGGCCTGCACGGCACCTGCCAAATCAAGCAATCCCGCGCCAACCCGGCGGGGAGAAACGGCTGTGCCCTCATAAATCATGGGGTCGGCGGTGCTCATCAGGATATTTTCTTTTAAATCGGCCAGTTCCTTCCCCTTCAGGGTGGGGTAGGCTTGGGACAGGTACTGGTTCATCAGGGCCGCGCCGCCTGCCGCGTGGGGGCTTGCCATGGAGGTGCCGCTGAGTACGGCGTAGCGGTTGCCGGGCACGCAGGAGAGAATGTTGCCGCCGGGTGCGGCAATATCCACTGCCAAAGTAAGGTCCTCATTCACACCGTAGCTTGTGAAATAACTGGCACAGCCCTCCGATGCGGGCTCAATATAGGCATTATAGGAGTTGACGGTGATTTTTTGCTGACCCTTGCGGGAAAGGGCGGCGGCATCAAGCCAGGAAAGGGTGAGAATGGGATAATCGGAAAGGTAGGGAACCAATTCAATCAAACTTTCGGAAAGAAGAACGCACGCGGTATCCTCGGAGAGCATGGCAAGGTATTTTTTCGCCTGCCATTCAATGGAATGGGTATTGGTTTCATCAAAAATCAGGGCATATTTGCCGGAAAGGCTGCCGCAGGGGGAGCCGATAAAAAGGGGCACGCAATCCAGAGCCGTGCCGTAGGGAACGTCGCCCACCTTTATGTTGAACGCCCAGACATCGTATTCTTTGCCGTTTTCGGCAGTGACGGAGTACGGCTCGTTGCTCTCAAAATACTGCAGAGCCGTGTTGTCGGCGGAGGCGATGCTGAAGCTGTGCTCCAATGAGTTGGGAATGCCGTTTACGGCGTTGTCGGGGTGAACGGTATCGTTGAACAGACTGCCGGCGTTGCCTGCGGAGGCGCACACCGTAATGCCGTTTTCGTGGGCGGTGGTAATGGCTTTATCCATCAGCTCATAGGCGGGGTCATGGCGGGATTCGCAATCTATGCCCACGCTCATGTTGATGGCGGCAATATCGAACTTGGCGGCATCGTCAATGGCAGCAAGCAGATTTGCCAAAAACGGCTCCTCATCCGCCACATTGACCTTGAACATCAGAATCTGTGCCTCGGGTGCCACGCCGGTAAGGGCATCGCAGTTGCCCGCCACAATGCCGGAAACATGGGTGCCGTGCTCGGGAGAGCCGGCGTTCAGGTCAGTGGGGTCGGTATCGTTCTCAAAGTAATCATATACAAAGGGGATTTTGGCGCTTTTGTAGGCGGAATCCGCTGTGGCCTTTTCGGCGTTCAGCCCGCCTTCGATAACCCGTGCCACATCGTCCTTTGTGATGCGGGCGGAGTCGGGGTCGGTCAGCGCCATGGCCTCGTGGTCGATGTCCAGACCGCCGTCAATAACAGCTACGGCGGTGCCGGTGCCGTCAAGGCCCATGTCGTGCAAAGCGGTGGCACCGGTCATGGCGGTGCTGGTGGCACCCTCGGTATCCCCGGCTGTTACGGACCCGGTAACGGCTTTGGTGGTGCTGATGTCATACACTTTTTTCACGCCGCCGATGGCCTCGATTTTCGGAATATCTCCCCGTGTGGCCTCAAAGGCAATGCCGTTGAGGATGTGGGTGTAGGAATATTTCACCTGAAAATGCTTTACCGCCTTTGCGATGGCATTCACGGGAGAAACGCGGTTTTCTTCAATTCTGCGCAAAGCGAACTTTGCGGCGGCGGTGTTCAAATCCGCCTTTTCCAGCACCGCGTCATCCTCGAATTCTACAATCAGGGTGACTTTTTCGCCGTTCTTTGCCGCTGCGGCAAGGGCAGAGGCTCCTACCGGAAAGCACAGAGCTGTGCTGCCAAGCAGAATGGAGAGGGAAAGCAGCAGGGAAAGTGTTTTTTTCATGGCCATTTCCTCCGAAAAATCAAATCGGGCAGACTTGCGCCCGCTATTATAAAGATATAATAAAACGGGGGTGAAGTCAACCCGACTGCATATGCATTTTTAGTTGATAAATTATTTTTCCGTTTCGCCGTCTTTCAGACTGCGCAGATATTTTTTATCCTTCTCGGATAAATCGGCCCCGGCCAGCAAATCGGGCCTGCGCTCATAGGTGCGGCGAAGGCTCTGTTCCCTTTGCCAGGCGGCAATGTTGGCATGGTGGCCGCTGATGAGCACATCGGGCACCTTTTTGCCGTGCCACTCGGGGGGGCGGGTGTATTGCGGATATTCCAAAAGGGAATTGAAATGGCTCTCCAGTGTGAATGCATCCTCATTTGCAAGCACACCGGGAAGCATGCGGGAGATGCTGTCGGCCAAAATCAGGGCGGGCAGCTCGCCGCCGGTAATCACATAATCACCAATGGAGATTTCCTCATCCACAATCTCTTCGATAACACGCTCATCAATGCCCTCGTAGTGGCCGCACAGAATGGCGATGTTATCCATTTGGGACAACTCGCGCACACGCTGCTGATTCAGGGTTTTGCCCTGAGGGGACATATAGATAAGATGGGGGCGCTTTTCCAAATCGTTACAAAGAGATTGGAAGCAATCAAACACGGGCTGGGTCTGAATAATCATACCCGTGCCGCCGCCGTAGGGCGCATCATCTACCCGGTTGTGTTTATCAAGGGTGTAGTCGCGGATATCACGGCAGTAGATTTCCACACAGCCGCGCTCACGGGCACGGCCAATCACGCTCTCCCGCAAAAAGCTTTCGCACATGGCGGGGAAGAGGGTCAAAATATCAATCCGCATCGTCAAATATCCCTTTCATCGGGCGAATCAGAATCAGATTTTCCTCCACCCGTGTTTCGATAACAACCTGAGGAATGGCGGGAATCAGGTATTCGCTGCCGCCTTTGTCGGTAATATACCAAACATCGTTGGCACCGGTGGAACTCACGTCGGTCAGGGTGCCGTAGAGCGTGTCGGGGTTATCGGCGTCACGCACCTCACAGCCAATCAGCTCGGCAATAAAATACCGGCCCTCGGGCAGCTTGGCATCGGCCCGCTTCATAAAGAGCATTTTGCCCCGCAGCTTCTGCGCATCCTCAACCGTATCCACACCGTCAATTTTCAACAAAACAACATTGCCGTGCGGTCGTGAGGCCTTCACCTTCACCGCACAGCATCCGTTGCTGTCAAAATATAAAGTTTTGAACCGGGTGAAAAAATCGGGGGAGTCGCAGTGGGGGTTCACCCGAAGCTCGCCCCGCACCCCGTGGGTCCCGACGATTTCACCGATTTCAAGAAAAGTCTTAATCAATTTCGACTACGATTCTGGCCTTGCTGCGGGTGGCGGCGGCACGCATAACGGTACGGATTGCCTTGGCAATTCTACCCTGCTTGCCGATAACGCGGCCCATATCGCTTTCACCGACGTGAAGGTGATAGGTTACGGTGCCGTCCTCTGCAGGCTCGTCAACGGTAACACTGACTGCATCGGGATTTTCAACAAGTCCCTTTGCAATGTTGGCAAGTAATTCTTCCATCTCGGTAACCTCTTTGCTTATTCAGCCTTGGAGGCCTTGGCAAGAAGAGCCTTAACGGTATCGGTGGGCTGAGCGCCGTTCTTGATCCACTGAGCGGCCTTCTCGGTGTCTACCTTGATTTCGGCGGGGTTGGCAACGGGATTGTAGGTGCCGATTTCCTCGATGAATCTGCCGTCACGGGGATATCTGCTGTCGGCAACAACGATGCGATAGAAGGGAGCTTTCTTAGCGCCCATGCGGCGCAGTCTGATTTTTACAGCCATGGTATTTTTCCTCCAAAAATTAAAAATATAAAATGTATTGATGTATCAACGGAATATGGTATTACATTCCGAACATACTCGGGTCAAAACCGGGCATATTGGCGGGCATACGGCGTCTGCGCTTTTTGCTGCCGCCATTGGGATTCAACTGCTTGAACAGCTTTTTCATCTGCTTGTATTGGTTGAGCAGACGGTTGACATCCTCTACCTCCTGGCCGCAGCCGGCGGCAATGCGCTTTTTGCGGGAGGGGTTGATGAGGTCGGGATTTTTGCGCTCCTTCGGAGTCATGGAAAGGATGATGGCCTGCATGCGGTCAAATTTCTTTTCGTCCACATCAATATCCTTGGCCTTTTTATTGAGGCCGGGGATAAGGGCCAAAGTATCCTGCAGGGAGCCCATTTTGCGAATCTGACGGAATTGCTCCAGCAAATCGTTCAGGTCGAATTTATTTTTTAGAAGCTTCTTTTCCAATTCCTCGGCTGCCTTTTCGTCGATGGCCATCTCCGCCTTTTCAATCAGGGAGAGAACATCGCCCATGCCCAGAATCCGGGAGGCCATACGGTCGGGGTGGAAAACATCCAGATCGCCCAATTTTTCGCCCATGCCCACAAACTTGATGGGCTTGCCGGTAACGGCACGGGCAGAAAGTGCGGCACCGCCGCGGGTATCGCCGTCTAACTTGGTAAGAATCAAACCGTCAATGCCCAGCGCCTCATCAAAGGAGGTGGCAACATTGACCGCATCCTGACCGGTCATGGCATCCACCACAAGCAGAATCTCGTGGGGCTTTACCTCGGCCTTGATGTTCTTTAATTCGTTCATCAGCTCTTCATCCACATGAAGACGGCCTGCGGTATCAAGAATCACATAGTCGTAGCCCTGATCCTTGGCAAGGGATACGGCGTTTTTGGCAATGATGACGGGATCGGTGTTGCCCATTTCAAACACGGGAACGCCGGCCTTTTCGGCCACAATCTGCAGCTGCTTGATGGCGGCGGGGCGGTACACGTCGCAGGCCACCAGCAGGGGGCGGTGATCCTCATTCTTCAGTTTTAAAGCCAGTTTGGCGGAATGGGTGGTTTTACCGGAACCTTGCAGACCGCACATGAGCACCACCGTGGGGGGATGCTGTGCATAGGCAAGACGGCTTTTGGTGCCGCCCATCAGATTAACCAACTCATCGTTGACGATTTTGATAACCATTTGGGAGGGGGTAAGGCTTTCCATTACCTTTTCGCCAATGGCTTTTTCCGTAACGGTGTTGGTGAAATCTTTGGCAACCTTGTAGTTAACGTCGGCCTCCAGCAGGGCCATTCGCACCTCACGCATGGCGCTGCGAACATCGGCTTCGTTCAAGCTGCCCTTGCTGCGCAGATTTTTAAACGCAGATTCCAGACGCTCGGAAAGGCCTTCAAATGCCATAGGTTACACCTCCGTTCAGCAGGGTAAGAACCGCTGTAATATAATGTATAGTATTATGAATTATTCTAACATGGAGAGCGCCGCCGCCTTGATGCGAACGGTGTAATCGTTGATTTCGCGGGAGAGGGTGTGGCGCATGTTGTATTCGCTGATGGAGCCGGCGTACTCGATAATATCGTTGAGCCCCTGATGCAGTTCATCGAACTTGGCCACAAAGCCAAGGCGGTTTTCCATATCGAAAAGCTGATTTTCGGCACGCTTGATGGCATCCCGCACACCTTGACGGGTGATGCCCTCATTCTCGGCTATTTCGGAAAGGGAAAGGTCATCGTCATAGTAGTATTCCAAAAAACTGCGCTGCTTCTCGGTCAACATTTCACCGTAAAAGTCCAGTAAAACGGCAATTTCCAAATTTTTAGCCAATGTCGGATCCCCCTTTCGCATCTGATAATCGGCATTAAAAAATACCGACCTGTAAAGCAAAGAAACTTTACAAGTCGGTATTATACTAAATAAAAAACGGAATGTCAAGCACAAAATTATGCCCGCATCGGTTCCTTATCCACAGGAAAACAGGGGGAAAACCGTTGAAATCGGGCGGAACACCATTTGTTGTGGCCTGAACGGTGCCTTCTCCACCACATATTCCGCTTTATCGGGGCAAAGCTGTGGATAACCTGTGGAAACTGTGGATAATTATTTTTAAAAAGGACTGTTGAAAAGGGGTTTGCCTTTACACATTACTTCAATGTAACGATGGTTACGCCGTCTTCCCCCTCGCCGTAAACGCCCAGGCGGAAGGTCTTGACATAACTGCAATCCCGCAGATATTTGTTCACGGCGCTGCGCAGGGCGCCGGTGCCCTTGCCGTGCACAATGGTGAATTCATTCAGGCCGGAGCGAAGGGCGGTATCCATGAATCTGTCCAGCTCCAGAAGGCAATCGTCCACAATCATGCCCCGCACATCCAGTCGGGTGGGGGGCGCCATGTTCAGGCGGCTGGAAACGCCCTTGGTGCCGGCAACATTTTTCTTTTGGGTTTCCTGCTTTTCGGCAAGACGCAGGTTATCAAGCTTAACACGGGTTCTCAGGGCGCCTGCCATAACCTCCACATTGCCGTTTTTATCGGCGGGGGTCACCACAGTGGCGGCCTTGCCCAAATCGCGGATGATGACCGCATCCCCGGCCTTCAGTTCCCGGGGCAGCACATAGTCCTCATCGTCATCCTTTGCCACAATGGGGTCGGTGGCGGAGTCGATGGCCTCCACGCCCTTTTTCACCATGGAGCGGGCACGGCGGGCAAGCTCGGCGGTATCCTTGGCCTTGTCTTTTTCTTTTTTCAGTTTTTCCACTTCCTGCAGCAGGGCGTAGGCTTCGCGCTTGGCCTGCTCGGTGAGCTTGGCGGCCTGTGCTTTGGCTTTCTCCAGCTCCTCCTCGCGCATTTTGGCGATTTCGGCCTTCATGCGGGCGGCCTCCTGCTGCTCGGCTTCTGCTTTTTTGCTCAGCGTGTCTGCCCGTTCAAATTCCTGCTCCATGCGGCGGCGGCTCTGCTCCAGTTTATCCACCACATTTTCAAATTCCTTATTTTCGGAGGATACCAGATCCTTGGCCCGGGTAATCACATCCTCGCCCATTCCCAACCGTTGGCAGATGGCAAGGGCGTTGGATTTGCCGGGAGCGCCGATGATAAGGCGATAGGTGGGGCGCAGGGTGGCAATATCGAATTCACAGCAGGCATTCTCCACCCGGTAGGTGTCCAGTGCGTAGGCCTTGAGCTCGGCATAGTGGGTGGTGGCACAGATTTTGGCGCCCTTTTCGTGCAGGGCCTCCAGAATGGCCATGGCCAGAGCCGCACCCTCTACCGGGTCGGTTCCGGCTCCCAGTTCGTCAATCAGAATCAGGCTTTTATCGTCCGTTTTCTCCAGTATATCAATGATATTGGTCATGTGAGAGGAGAAAGTGGAAAGGGATTGTTCAATGGATTGTTCATCCCCGATATCGGCAAACACGGAGTCAAACACGGAGATCTGACTGCGGTCACCGGCGGGAATCATCAGGCCGCACATGCCCATCAGGGTGAGCAGACCCACGGTTTTGATGGATACGGTTTTACCGCCCGTGTTGGGGCCCGTAATCACAAGGGTATCAAATTCATCGCCCAGTTTTATATCCACGGGCACGACCTTTTTCGGGTCAATCAGGGGGTGGCGGGCCTGCCGCAGCTCCACAATGCCCTCATCGTTCAGTATGGGCGGGCCGGATTTGGTGGCATAGGCATATTGGGCCTTGGCAAAAATCAGGTTCAGCTCAATGGCGCATTCATAGCTGCTTTTGATGCCTTGGGCAAAGTCGCCTGCGGAGGCGGAAAGCTCGGCCAGAATGCGTTCGATTTCCTCACGCTCCTTGGTCTGGAGCACGCGGATTTCGTTGTTGGCCTCCACTACGGCCATGGGTTCCACAAAAACCGTGGCGCCGCTGGAGGAGGTGTCGTGCACAAGGCCGGGAATTTCGCCCCGGTGCTCCGCTTTTACGGGCACCACAAAGCGTCCGTTGCGCTGGGTGATGATGGAATCCTGCAGGGCGGAGGCATATTTGGAGGAGCGGGTCAGCTTGTCCAGCTGGTCACGCACCTTGGATTCCTGCACACGGATTCTGCGGCGGATGTCGTAGAGGGTGGGGGAGGCGGAGTCTGCAATCTCCTCCTCGGAAACAATGGCATCAAAAATGGCGCTTTCCAGAAACTTATTGGGCATAAGGGAGCCGAACAGAGAATCAAGGCAGCATTCCACCCCGGCATTGGAGGCGCGCCATTGGGACAGGGAGCGAATGGCACGCAGCACACCCGCAATATCCAGCAATTCACGGGGATTGAGCACGCTGCCCGCGTTGGCACGGCTCAAAGCGTTATTCACATTTTTAAGCCCGCCGAAGGACGGCCCGCCGAAGCGTGCCAGCAGCATGTGGGCATCTTTGGTTTGATTCATCAGGGCGTTGGCCAAAGCAAGGTTGGTCTCCGGCTTCATGTTCAGAGCCAGCTCCTTGGCATCGGGGCAGGCGGCAAATTCCGCCAGCCGCTCCAGCACCTTATCAAACTCCAAAGCAATCAGATGTTTGTTCATAAGGGTAACCTTTCTGTCACATTATTAAGGCAAAAGGGATTTTAACGATATTTTGGCAAAAAAGATGCCGCCAAAACCATATCGGGTTCGAATCCCTTTTGCCAAAGCACACAGAATGCGCCCAAAGTCAGAAGGCCTTGGGCGCGGAGAATGATGTATTATTCGGCAGCTTCGTCGTCATCGCTGTGGCGCCGGCTGACAAGGGTTGCCAGAATCTTTTTGTGCTCCTCGTTGGAAAGAGCATACTTGAGGGTGGGGATGGCGGAAAGAATCATGCCGATCATGGGAGGAATGGCAACAAGGAAGAACATGGCGGAGGCAAAGTTGGAATAATCCTCGGCAAAGTGAGCCGTGCCGTTGGCCAGGGCATCGTTGGCCTGCTCAATGGCGCTGCCGCTCCACTTCACGATGCTGTATACGGCACCGGAAATCACGGTGGCAATACCGGCGGAAAGCTTGGTGATGAAGCTCTGACCGCTGAAGAATACGCCGTCGGGACGGTTGCCGTTGTGGTATTCCTCATAGTCCACACAGTCGGCAATCATAATGGACTGCAGCACGTTCAGACCGCCCTGTGCCCAGGAAGCGGCAAAGAACACCACGCCCATCACAATGCTCCATACAATGGAGGTCTTGACACCTGCGCCTGCGATTTTGTAAATCACAAATACCAGACCGAAGGGGATGGCACCCACGATGGAGTAGAAGTTATACAGAGATTTCTTTTCGAACTTTGTTGCCAGATTGGGGGTGATGGCGGAGGCAACCAGCATACCGCCGAAAATGCCGATGCCGATAATCAGAACCTGAATAATCAGGATGATGTTCAGGCCGTTGTCGGTAACCAGAGCCTTGCCGGGGTCGTTATCAAAGAAGAAATACATCACAAGGGTAAGGGCTACGGTGGAGAGCAGCTGAATGGGGCTTCTCAGCACGCCGGAAACAAGCAGCTGACGGAAGGGTTTGCAGCTCCACATGGTTTTGAAGTTCTCCGCCATGGAGGGCTTCTTTTCCACCTGCTTCTGCACCTTTTCTTTTACGCCAAGGCCGGCAAACTGGAACAGAACGGAGGAGATGATCGTAACGATAACGGCAAGGAAAATGAAGGAATACTGCAGCTGAGAGGCGTTGTCCAGAGCCAGCTCGGGGTGCAGCTCAACATCAATGCCCTTGATGGCATAATACATGTTGGCAACGGTGCCCTGCAGGGGAGCGGCAAGGAACTGCACCAGCATACCCACAACACCGGCTGTGGCAACGATACGGGCGAGGGCGAGTATGTTGGAACGGTCCTTGGCATCCTCGGTCATCAGGGAGGTTACGCCCCACAGAGGAATGTCACCTGCGGTGTAGCTCATGCCCCACAGAATGTAGGAAATACCGGCCCATGCGATAATCAGAATGTTGCGGGCGCCCATAATCAGGCTGCCGTCTGCGTTATAGGTGCAGCGGCCGTTGATGAAGCAGAGGATGGTAACAACCATAACAACGGCGGGAACAAAGAGCAGGTAGGGCTTGCACTTGCCCCATTTGGTTTGGGTCTTGTCTACAATGGTGCCCATCATGGGGTCATTGATGGCATCCCACACACGGGCAATGGCAACAATAATGCTGTAAACCATGGCGGGCAGGAAGATGACGCTCTGGAAATAGTACATAAGGCCGCTGCTGATGATGTTATAAATCATGTTTTGGCCTGCCAGACCGACTAAGTACATATTTCGCTCTTTGGCAGTATAGGTGTTGATTCCGGGTGACGTGGGTTTTTTCATATTTTCATTTCCTTTCTGCGGGAAAATTTTAACCTCTTTTCATACTTTAAAACAGACTGCGGTAAAAATCAAGGGCTTTATAACGGCGGCCGGTCTGCACAAGCAGATACCGTTCGCTGATTTCGCTCAATCGCTTCAGGGATTCCTCGGGCATCTGAAAAGCAAATAACTTTTCGTCGGGGGCGGTGCAGATGTGGCGCATGGCGCACAGCACACCGGGGCTCAGGGCAATGCCGGTGTGACCGCAGGCGGGGCACACCACCGTGCCGCTTTCGGGCAAAAAGCCGACGCCCTCGGCAGGTTCCTTGCCGCAGCGGCTGCAAACGGAAAGGTCGGGCATATAGCCTGCCAGTGTGAGCAGCCTCAATTCCGCCACGGCTTTTAAAAAAAGCTGTGTGCGCTTGCCGGTAACCAGCATGTGCAGGCAGTTCAGGGTGACTCTTAAAAAATCGGCGGCCTCATCCATTTCGGGGGCCAGTTCCCCCGCCAGTTCACAAAAGTACTGGGCAAGGCTCAGATTTTCGATATTGTCGCGCAGGCGAAAAAAGCTTTCGATGCTTTGCGCCTCATCAATTATGTAACTGTCCCGGTTTTTATAAATGGATAACCGGGAGTAGCAGAGGGGCTGTGTGGCGCTTTGTGAGCGGCTTTTGATTTTTTTGGCGCCGTTGGCATAGGCACGCAGCACGCCGTAATCCTTGGTGAGCACCGTCACAACACGGTCACTTTCGCCCACATCCGTCACCTTCAGAATCAATCCGTCGGTGTTCATCCTCATTGTGAAAATCCTCCGCTGCGGTTTCCGCCTCAACAGTGCGGCGAAACGCAAGGTAATCCGTTATTTTGCCGGTAGCGGCAAAGCGCTCCCAGGCGGTTTCTTTTTTTCGATTCATACCGTCGCCCCCGTTCATCAGTATAGTATTACTTTGAAACAACGGGGGTGAAAATATGAATGGCAAAAAATGTATTTAGTCCAAACCGAAGTTGTGAATCAGGCCCTCGCGGTTGCGCCAGCCCTCTTTCACCTTGACCCAGCATTTCAGGTTGACCTTGCAGTCAAAGAAACGCTCCATATCCTGACGGGCGCGGGTGGAGATGCGCTTGAGGGTTTCGCCGTTTTTACCGATGATAATGCCCTTGTGGCTCTCCCGCTCGCAGTAGATGGTGGCCTCAATATCCATAATATCCGCCGTGTCGCGCTCGTGCATTTTCTCAATGGAAACGGCAATGCCGTGGGGCACCTCTTTGTCGAGGAGCAGCAGCATTTTTTCACGAATCAGCTCGGCGGCCAGTACACGCTCGGGTTGGTCCGTCAATGTATCATCGGGGAAAAAGTGGGGGGATTCGTAGGCCAGCTTTTTCAGCTCGTCCAGCAATTCGTCCATTCCCTCGCTGCGCAGGGCGCTGACGGGAACAATGGCATCAAAATCATAGAGGGCGGTGAACTGCATGATGCGTTCCAGCAGTTTTTCCTTATTCTCTACGGTGTCAATCTTGTTGATGGCAAGCACGGTGGGGATTTTGCCGGGCCTGATTTTTTTAAGCAGCTCTGTTTCGGCCTCACGAATCTCACCCTCGGGCTCCACAACAAACAGGCAGGCATCCACGCCGCTGATGCTGTCGCCCACGGCCTTAATCATTTTTTCACCCAGCTTGTTGTGGGGGCGATGAAAACCGGGGGTATCGGTGAATACGAGCTGTACCCCGTCGTTATCGGTGAGCACGCCCATGATTTTGGTGCGGGTGGTCTGAGGCTTCTGGGATACAATGGCTACCTTTTGCCCCAGCATACGGTTGAGTATGGAGGATTTACCCACATTGGGGCAGCCGATAATGGAGATAAACGCAGTTTTTTCAGTCATAGTTAATCCTTTATTGCAAGGGGAGGGCTAAAAAGCGCTCCCGGAATAGTCTTAATCCTCTTTGGATTTGGGCATGGCGAAAATAAAAAGAAATGTGCCCGCAAGGCTGAGAGCCAGCACAAGCAGCATGTACCAATGGGTGCGGTAATAGGCAAACATGGCACGGAAAGCCTCCGGCTGCCACAGCACGGCAATGCCGCAGCAAACGGCGAACAGGGCGCTGATAAGCACGGCACCGGCGGCACAGTCCTTGGCGGTTTTGGCAAAGGGATTGCGCTCACGGCAGGCTAAATCCACGGCCTGTTCCACGGCGGTGTTCACCAGTTCCCCCGCCATCACAACGGCGCACATGATAAACAGCAGGGCATATTGGGTGCGGCTGACGGTGAACCAGTCAAAAAAGCCGAGAAAGCCGAACATGTAGGTCGCAACGGATAAGTGAATGCGCATATTGCGCTCATTGCGGATGCAGGTGAAAATGCCGCTGAAGGCGTAGCCGAAGCTTTTGATAAGGCTTTTCACACCCGTCACTCCTTATCCATGTAGTAGCTGCCATCACGCTTCAGGCCCAGCTGGGTCAGCACGGTTTCTTCTTTTTCGCGCATGCGCACACTCTCAATGCCGCCGTTCACATGGTCGTAGCCCAGAAGGTGGAGCATGGAATGAACGGTGAGAAAGCCGATTTCACGCTGCAGGGTGTGGCCGTATTGCTCCGCCTGACTCACGGCGTGGGGAATGGAAATCACAATGTCGCCCAGCATTTTGGCGCCGGTATTGATATTGATGTCGTAAACCCCGTTTTCGCCCAGGGGGAAGGAGAGCACATCGGTGCTTTTGTCGATATTGCGGTATTGCGCATTCAGCTTCTGAATGGCATCGTCATCCACAAAGGTGACGCTGATTTCGGCGGAACCGTCAAAGTTCTCATAAGTGAGCACGGCGGTACAGCAGCGGCGAACAAGCATGCGCACACCGGTGGGGATTTTTATCTCGTTCTGGCTGTTGGAAATGATGACTTTAACCTTTCCTGTCATTTCTGCTCCTTTCCTCCTCCTGCTTCTGATAAGCTTTGATGATTTCCTGCACCAACCTGTGGCGCACAACATCTTTTTCGGTGAACTTTACGGTGCCGATTCCTTCAATATTCTTAAGAATCCTCACCGCTTCCTTCAGACCGGATTTTTTGCCGTCAGGGAGGTCGATTTGCGTAACATCGCCCGTAACCACCATTTTGGAGTTAAAGCCCAAGCGGGTCAGGAACATTTTCATCTGCTCGGCGGTGGTGTTCTGCGCCTCATCCAATATGATGAAGCTGTCGTCCAGCGTGCGCCCGCGCATATAGGCAAGGGGGGCCACCTCAATGTCGCCCCGCTCGTGGTGGCGCTGATAGTTTTCGGCTCCCAGCATATCAAAAAGGGCATCGTACAGGGGGCGCAGATACGGATCAACCTTGGATTGCAG
Source organism: Acutalibacteraceae bacterium (assembly GCA_045599985.1). GTDB lineage: Bacteria > Bacillota > Clostridia > Oscillospirales > Acutalibacteraceae > CAG-177. The sequence goes on from JAZRWZ010000221.1 coordinate 14,985, forward strand.
GTCGCCGGGCAGAAAGCCCAGCTTCTCGCCGGCCTCAACGGCGGGACGGGTCAGAATGATGCGGTTCACCTCTTTGGCGCGAAAAGCCTTGACGGCCATGGCCACGGCAAGGTAGGTTTTGCCGGTGCCGGCAGGGCCCACGCCGATGGTGATGGTGTTGTCGCGTATGGTTTCCGCGTATTTTTTCTGACCCAGGGTTTTGGGCTTGACGGGCCGCCCCTTGGAGGTGATGCAGATACAGTCCGCAGTCATCTGCTCCAGCTTGTCCTCATTTCCCTCGTTCACAAGGGAGAGAACGTAGCGCACGTTCTGGTCGCTGAGGGGTTCCCCGCGATTGATAAGAGTGAGCAAACCGTTGATGGCGCGCACGCCTTTCTGCACATTCTCCGCCTCGCCCGTTACCTTGAGCTCGGAGCCGCGGCTGAGCACGCTGACGGAAAACTCCTTTTCGATGAGCCGGATGTTTTCGTCAAAGCTGCCGAAAAGGCTGACGGCCTGCTCCATACGGTCTACATTGATGATTTGTTCAAACATGGAATACTCCTGCTTTTGTGATTTGGCAGGGGAGCACGGGAAAAGTGCTCCCACGATTGGATTCTGTGAAATTATAACATAAATTATGCGTAAAGTCACTATTAAATGTGACAATTTTTATATAATTTTCATAAAAAATCTCCCCGCCATGCAAAATGACGGGGAGCGAAAAACCAACTTTGTAACAGCGGGGTGCAATCAGATAAGCCCCTGAGCCATCATGGCATCGGCAACCTTTACAAAACCGGCAATGTTGGCACCGGCAACAAGGTCGTAGCCCAGGCCGTATTTCTCGGCAGCGGCGGCGGAGGAGTCGTGGATATTCTTCATGATTTGATGCAGCTTGGCATCCACTTCCTCGGCGGTCCAGCTGTAACGCATGGAGTTCTGGCTCATCTCAAGGGCGGAGGTGGCAACGCCGCCGGCGTTAACGGCCTTGGAGGGAGCAACGGCCTTGCAGTTCTCTTTCAGGAACTCAAGAGCATCGTTGGTGGTGGGCATGTTGGAAACCTCAATGTAGTAAGGCTTGCCGTTGGCAACGATCTTTTTGGCCTCGTCCATGTTCACCTCGTTCTGGGTGGCGCAGGGCATATACACATCTGCCTTCACTTCCCAGGGCTTCTTGCCTGCGAAGAACTCGGCACCGAACTTGTCGGCGTAATCCTGAACCTTGTCGCGGCCGGAGGCACGCATCTCTAACATAAAGGCAATCTTCTCGGGGGTGGAGATGCCGTCTTTGTCGTAAACATAACCGTCGGGGCCGGAGATGGTAACTACCTTGCCGCCAAGCTCCGTAACCTTGGTAACAGCGCCCCAGGCAACATTGCCGAAGCCGGAGATGGCAACGGTTTTGCCCTCAAGGGTTTCGCCGAAGTGCTTAAGAACCTCAACAGCATAGTAGGTGGCACCGAAGCCGGTAGCCTCGGGACGGATAAGAGAACCGCCGTAGGAAAGGCCCTTGCCGGTGAGAACACCGTTTTCGAAGCAGCCCTTGATGCGCTTGTACTGGCCGTACAGGTAGCCGATTTCGCGGCCGCCCACGCCGATGTCACCGGCGGGCACATCCACATCGGGGCCGATGTGGCGGTAAAGCTCGGTCATGAAGGCCTGGCAGAAACGCATGATTTCGGCATCGCTCTTGCCTCTGGGGTCAAAGTCGGAACCGCCCTTGGCACCGCCGATGGGCAGACCGGTCAGGCTGTTTTTGAACACCTGCTCAAAGCCAAGGAATTTCATGATGCCGATGTAAACGGTGGGATGGAAGCGCAGACCGCCCTTGTAGGGGCCGATGGCGCCGTTGAACTGCACGCGGTAGCCGCGGTTGACCTGAACCTTGCCGTTATCGTCAACCCAGGTAACGCGGAAGGAAATCTGACGCTCGGGCTCAACCATTCTTTCAAGAAGGGCAGCCTTTTCGTACTCGGGATGCTGCTGAATAACGGGCTCCAGAGAGGAGAGAACCTCGGTCACGGTCTGAACGAATTCGGGTTCGTTGGCGTTTTTCTTGGCAACCTGATCAATGACATTCTGAACATAGCTCATTGTTGACACACTCCTTATGTCCCGTTATGCGGTATATGCATACGGGCCGAAGATTTAATTAACAGTTCCCTGCTGCATTATTTTCAGTAATTTTATACCAGTTAACCTTGATTTGCAAGAAATTCGGGCGAAAAAACCATATTTTGTAGGGTTGCAAAAAAATCGGGGGAAAAGAGAAGTGTTTTTGCATAAATATTTTAATTTCCGCCGATTTTACGGGGATATATTCAGCACCGGGAGAGGGACGGATTTCGCAAAACGGTTGACATTCAGCAGTAAAATATATATTATTATGCTGTATGAGTTTGCCCGATGGTCATAACCGGCTTCGGGCACTGTCGGGAGAATAACAATGGATACCTTGCAAACCTACCTGTACCTGAGCCATTACGGTTTACCCGTGCTGGCGGTGCTGATTGTATTACTGTGCCTGAGAGCACTGCTGCGCCGCCGCATGCCCTCTTTGGGCAGCGCCCGCATCATTAACCCCGTCACCAAAGAGAGTTACCCCATCAAATACCGCGAAACCTCCCTTGGCCGCAGTAAAATCTGCGACGTGATGCTGGATGACCCCTCCGTGGACCGTCAGCACGCCGTCATCGTATGCGCCAAGGAGGGCTGGTATATTGCCGACAGCTCCGGCGCCCAGACCAAGGTGAACGGATTAAAGGTGAATAAACGGGCGGATATTGCCAGCGGTGACCGCATAACCCTCGGCAAGGTCACCGTGATATTTGAAAATATGAAGCAGATTGAGAAGTGAGAAAAACGGAAAACCGAAAAAGTATAACGCTTGAAAACGGCACCCGGATCATTCTGGAGAAAAACGAATCCATCCGGTCCTGCCTGCTGGGAATTTTTGTGCTGAGCGGTTCCCGTTTTGAGGAGCCGGAAACGGCGGGAATCTCCCACTTTATGGAACACATGCTGTTCAAGGGCACGCCTACCCGCTCCGCCCGCCGGATTGCCGAGGAGATGGACGAAATCGGCGGTGTGCTCAACGCCTACACCACGGCGCAGTACACCTGCTTTTATGCCAAAACCCTGCGGGAATACGCTCCCCGCGCCTTTGATGTGATTTGTGACATGGTGTGTAATCCGCGCCTTGACTCCGAGGATATCGAAACGGAAAAGGGCGTGGTCAAGGAGGAGATTGCCGGGTCCGAGGACAGCCCCGAGGAGCTTTGCAGTGCCCTGCTTTACCGCAATGTATTCCCCGACCATATGCTGGGCAGCAGCATACTGGGCACCCGCGAAACGGTGGAAAACTTCAACCGCGAAATGCTGCTGGCTCATCGCAGACGGTTTTATGTGCCCGGGCGCACGGTCATCAGCGTTTGCGGCAATTTTGACGAAGAGGCCATCCTTGCCATGGGCAGGCAGTATTTTTCCCGTGCCGCTGCGGCGGGGGAACCGATTTCGTTTTTGAATCCCGTGTATCACCGCAGTATTTCCGCCGTGAAGAAAGAGGCGGAACAAAACCAGTTGATTCTTTGCTTCCCCGGTATTCCCTACGAATCCAAACAGTATTTTGCGCTGGATTTGATGGAAACCATACTGGGCACGGCAGATTCCTCCATGCTGTTTCAGCGAATCCGTGAGGAATTGGGGCTGGTTTACAATGTGGGGTGCGCCAACGAGTGCTTTGTGGGCTCCGGCCTTTTCACCGTCTATATGAGCCTTTCCTCCAAAACCGAAAAGCAGGCAATCCGGGAGGCTGTGCAGATTATGGCGGGCTTCTGCCGGGCGGTGACCGAAAAAGACCTTTCCCGTGCCAAGGCGCGCAACATCTCCGAAACCATCATGAGCATGGAATCCGTTTACACCCGCGCCTGCCACAACGGCCGCAGCGAACTGCTGATAAACCGCATTGAGAGCGAGGAGGAAACGGAGCGGCTGATTCGCGGGGTCACCCTTGCCGATGTAAAAGCGGTGGCGAAGCAGGTATTTGATTTTGATAAATTATCCCTTTCCGCAGTGGGAAAGACGCACTCCGCCGAATGGTACAAAAAGCAAATCCGGGAGTGCAGAGAGGAATTCGGAATATGAGAAACTTGAAAGACGCAAAACGAATTGTCATCAAGGTGGGCACCTCCACCTTAACCTACGATACGGGCAAGGCCAACCTGCGCCGTATGGCAAAGCTGGCACAGGTCATCAGCGATTTGAAAAACTCGGGGCTGGAGATTGCTCTGGTATCCTCCGGCGCCATCGGTGTGGGCGTGGGCAAGCTGGGCCTGCGTGAACGCCCCTCCGACACCCCCGGCCGTCAGGCGGCGGCAACGGTGGGCCAGTGTGAGCTGATGTTCATGTACGATAAGCTTTTCGGTGAATACGGCACAACCGTGGGTCAGCTGCTGGTGACCCGCAGCGACTTTGAGGATGAGGAGCGCCACAGCAACCTCTCCAACGCCTTCCAGAAGCTGTTTGAATACGGCGCCCTGCCCATTATCAATGAGAATGACAGTGTGGCGGTTGAGGAAATCGTATTCGGTGATAACGATAATCTTTCGGCTCACGTGGCAACCATTGTGAATGCCGATTTGCTGATTATTCTGAGTGATATTGACGGCCTGTTTACCGCCAACCCCCGTGAGGATGAAAACGCCGTGCTCATTCCCGTGGTGGAGGAAATCAATGATGATATCCTTGCCATTGCGGGCTCCACGGGCTCCTCCCGCGGCACGGGCGGCATGATTACCAAGCTCCACGCCGCACAGCTGGCCTCCGCTGCCGGTATTGATACGGTGCTGATGAACGGCGAAAACCCGGAGGAGATTTACCGTTTGCTTGACGGCAGACAGGTGGGTACGCTGATTAAGGCAAAAGGGATTTGAACACAATATGCCTTAAAAAGCGATCTTCACGCACATTCGGGCGTTTTTCGCCTTGAAATACGACAGTATTCCTGCGGCGAAGAAACACCCGACTGCACGCAAATCTCATCTTTTTAAGGTGCGAAGCAGTTTTGGCAGTCAGATTTTCTGCCAAGATGAGGCAAAAAGCGCAGGAATACTTTGTGTATTCCGAGCATTTTTAACGATATATTGGCAAAAAAGATGCCGCCAAAACCATATCGGGTTCGAATCCCTTTTGCCAAAGAGTACCATCCGAAACAAGAAATAAGATGTGAGCCGGGACAATTTGTTTTTTGAATAACAAATCTCTTTTGCCTTATGACACAATTCAAGGGCAAAATCCCAAAGCAGATTGTTTTTTGCAATTTTTTGCCATAATTGAGGCGGAAAGCAAAGCCGAAAAATCCGATAATAATCCGAAAACCAAGGAGTTGTTTTTATGGAATACATTCCCAACGGTGACAGAATCATTTCACGGGAAATTCAGCGCGTGCATGAGGAGGGAAAAACGGTTGTCAGAATCAGCGGCAACTACGAAATCAGCAATGAGATAAAGATTCCCTCCCACACCACCCTCATTCTTGAGGATTGCCGTTTAAGGCTGGCAGACGGCGTTTTCTCCCGGATTTTCACCAACGAAAATGCCCTTGCCGAGGGCAAAGGGGACTGTGACATTCACATTCTGGGTGTGGGCACAGCCGTTCTTGACGGCGGCAATTATAACGGCCTGAGCGAAAAAACACAGAACACAAACGGCATGCCCCAAATCTGGTGCAACAGCTTTATCGTATTCAACCGTGTAGATTCCTTCTCCATAGAGAAAATCAGATGTGTCCGTTCAAGATGGTATGCCATGGCAATCGTGGCAAGCAAAAACGGCACCATCCGGGATATTGATTTTGACGATGACTGCCGCAGAATTGAGAAGGAAAGCGGCAAGGTGATTCACGGCCTTGTGCGGGAGCTTTACCCCGAAACCGTTGTGAAAAACGCCGACGGCATTGATATCTGCTCGGGCTGCCACGACATTCTGATTGAGAATATTACGGGATTTACGGAGGATGACACCGTGGCTCTGGGCTCCCTTTTCCGTAATGGCCCCACGCCCATGATGAAGTATTACGGCGTGAAGGATGACTTTGATGTGTATAACATTGTTGTGCGCAACATTCGCGCCTCCTGTTTCTGTTCCCCCGTCAGAATCATCAATCAGGGCGGCCCGAAGATTTATAATGTGCTCATAGATGGCGTTTTTGACGCTTCGCTGGATGACGACCGGCTCAATCACGGTGACTGCGGGGTTATGATAGGCGATTTTGAGCCCTACGGGGACAGGCAGCCCACCACCGATGAAACCTTCAACATCACGGTGAAAAATGTGTATTCCCGCGCCGATACGGCCCTCAGGGTGTGCGGGGGAATAAAGAACTTTACCTACGAAAATATCAACGCATTTGACCGCTGCACCGTGGCGGTTGACCTTTCAAAAGCAATCATCGAATAAATCCGTTTTTTATGCCGTAAAACGAGATACCCCGTCGGCACACTTGCCTGACGGGTGAAAAAGAGGTTGCCGCCCTGAAGCTTATTATGACGGAAGCGAATTGCGGCGGAGAAAAAATGAGGCTGTTCTCATTTGAAGCAAAATAAAAAATGCCGGTTGATTCCGCGGAATCGACCGGCATTTTTTGCGAATATGAATATTAAAAGTGAACTTACAGCAGGGGAATCAGCTCGGAAACCGCCTGCTTTCCCT
>JAZRWZ010000222.1:0-6787 GCA_045599985.1 Acutalibacteraceae bacterium
CTGAATTACGATTTGTCCATCCCCACCCCCCGGGTGGGCGAGATGGATACCGAGCTTGTTGAAGAATTCTTCATCAGCTTTGTGCGCAACGCCGATGTGACCCTCCACATCAAACAATTCTACGGCAAAAACAGCCACCACATCATCGAGTGTGCCTTCAAAGCCGTGTCCCGTGCCCTGTGCAAGGCCGTGTTTGTAGATGCCGCGCTGGGCGGCGAAATTCCTTCCACAAAGGGGTTACTGTAATGATAGCAATAGTTGACTACGGCTGCGGAAATCTGTTTTCCTTAAGCCGCTCTTTGGAATATCTGGGCATTGAAAGCAAGATTACCGGCTCGGCAGAGGAGATTGCCGCCGCCGACCGTGTGATTCTGCCGGGTGTCGGCGCTTACAGCGATGCCGCCGCCAAGCTCCGCTCCACCGGCCACGGTGCTTTGCTGTGCGAGCTGGCTGCCCAAAACAAGCCGATTATGGGCATATGTCTGGGCATGCAGCTGCTTTTTGAAAAAAGCTATGAATACGGCGAGCATGAGGGTCTGGGTCTGCTCAAGGGCTCCGTCGTCCCCTTGGAGGGCGCTGTTGACCCTGCGCTCAAGGTGCCTCACATGGGTTGGAACAAGCTTTCCGTTCTCAAGGATGACCCGATTTTCCGTTACGCCGGGCAAGACGATTATTTTTACTTCGTCCATTCCTACTACGCCAGGGATTGTGAAGACTGCCTGCTTGCCACAGCCGAGTACGATATTGCCGTGCCCGCCGTTGTGGGGAGCGGCAAAGTCTACGGCACCCAGTTCCATCCCGAAAAAAGCGGTGCCAGGGGTCTGGCGCTGCTCAAGGCGTTTTCCGAGATTGAATAATACCAACCGCACAGCGTTGTTCTAATAGGAGAATAGTATGGAAATATTTCCCGCAACCGATATCATCGGCGGCAAGGTGGTACGCCTTGTAAAGGGCGATTACAATCAGGTCACCGTTTACGCCGATTCTCCTGCCGCCATGGCACGGGAATTTATGGCACAGGGGGCATCCAACCTGCACATTGTGGATTTGGACGGTGCCAAAAGCGGTTCCCCCGAGAATTTTGATGTGATTAAAGAGGCGGCTGCCATCCCCGGCCTGTTCACCGAGGTGGGCGGCGGCATCCGTGACGAAAAGCGTATAGAAAGCTACCTGCAGCTTGGGGTGGACCGTGTGATTCTGGGCACGGCTGCCGTGCGTGACCCCGCCTTTTTGGAGCGTGCGGTGAAGCAATACGGCTCCGCCGTTGCCGTGGGCGTGGATGCCAAGGCAGGCAAGGTGGCCGTGAGCGGCTGGCTGGAAACAACGGATTTGGATTCCGTCACCTTCTGCGAGTCACTACGGGATTTGGGGGTTAAAACCGTTATCTATACCGATATTTCCAAGGACGGAATGTTAAGCGGCACCAATCTGGACATTTACCGCCGTTTAAGCCGGATTTCCGGCCTTGATATTGTTGCCTCCGGCGGCATCACTTTTGAAAATGAGATTGAGGTCTTAAAGGCCATGAATATTTACGGCGCAATCGTGGGCAAAGCCGTTTATGAGAAAAAGCTTGATTTGTCCCGCGCCGTGCAGATTGCGAAAGGAGGGTGTGCCCTGTGATTACCAAACGCATTATTCCCTGCCTGGATGTGCGCAACGGCCGCGTGGTAAAAGGCGTGAACTTTGACGGCATTCAGGATGTGGCCTCCCCCGCCGAAATGGCCCGCTTCTATAACGAGAGCGGTGCCGATGAACTGGTGTTTTACGACATCACCGCCTCCTGCGAGGACAGAGCCCTGTTCACGGAGGCGTTAAGAGAAGCCGCTTCCGAAGTGTTCATTCCCTTAACCGTTGGCGGCGGCATCAACACGCTGGATGATTTTGACCGCGTGCTCAAATGCGGTGCCGATAAGGTCTCCGTCAATTCCGGCGCATTGCGCAACCCCTCCCTCATCACCGAGGCTGCCAAAAAATACGGCGACCAGTGCGTGGTGCTCTCCATGGACGTGAAGCGTGTTAACGGTGAGTTCCATGTGTTCAGCAAGGGCGGGCGTGTGGATACGGGCCGGGATGCTCTCGAGTGGGCCCGCTACGGCGATCAGAACGGCGCAGGCGAAATGGTTATCAATTCCATCGATACAGACGGTGTGCGGCAGGGCTTTGATTTAGAGCTGTTAAAAGCCATCTCCGACATTGTGAACGTGCCGGTTATCGCCAGCGGCGGCGCAGGCAAAATGGAGGATTTTGAGGAACTGTTCAACGCCGGCGTGGCAGATGCGGGGCTGGCCGCCTCCATCTTCCACTTCAAAACCGTTAACATCCGTGAATTAAAAGTATTTTTAAACGCCCGAAATATAGAAATGAGGTTATGAGAATGGAACTGAAATACAACAAAGACGGCCTGATTCCCGCTATTGTGCAGGACCACTATACCAAGCAGGTGCTCATGCTTGCTTACATGAATGAGGAAAGCCTGAAAATCAGCATGGAGGAGGGTTACACCTGCTCCTTCAGCCGCTCCCGGCAGGAGCTGTGGCGCAAGGGTGCCACCAGCGGCAACACCCAGCAGATTGTTTCCATCCGCACGGATTGTGACAAAGACACCCTGCTGATTGATGTTATCAAAAACGGCCCCGCCTGCCACACCGGTGCCGAAAGCTGCTTCTTTGAGCCCGTTATGGGCAGCGAAGAGGATGCCTTCAGCTACGAGAACCTTTACAAGATGCTTGTAGGCCGCAAGGTGGAGAAAAAAGAAGGCTCCTACACCACCTATCTCTTTGAAAAGGGCATGGATAAAATCCTGAAAAAGGTGGGTGAGGAATGCACCGAGGTCATCATCGCCGCCAAGGGCGGAGATAAGGAAGAAACCGTGTTTGAAATTGCCGATTTGCTTTATCATGTCACCGTTATGATGATTGAGGCCGGCATTTCCATTGATGAAGTCACCGCCGAGCTTGCCAAGCGCCACATCGTGGACCACAAAGTCAAGCAGGAAAAAATGCAGTAACGCCTTGTCATGACGATCACGCCGTCAGGCGGAAAAACATCCGTACTTACGGCGGGTTCCGGTTATCCGGTTAACCGCGCAATACCCCGCAAACATTCATATTTTGAAAGGGGAATTTGTTATGCAATACAGGACTATTAAGGACGGCACCAAACTTTCCGCATTGGGCTTCGGCTGCATGCGTCTGCCTCTCAAGGATGACGACCTGTGCCGCAAGCTGGTGGAAACCGCGCTGGATAACGGCATCAATTACTTTGATACCGCCTATCTCTACAACGGCAACGAGGAGCTCCTCGGCCGCGTTATGCCCAAGGAGCGGCGGCAGGATTATTACCTGGCTGCCAAAATTCCTCCCATGTTCTGCAAAACCAAGAGCGATTTTGAAAAGATTTTTACCACCGAATTAAAACGCCTTGGCACGGATTATGTGGATTTCTATCTGATTCACTGCATTGCCGATGTGGATGTGTGGCAGCGCCTTTGCCGCATGGGCATTCAGGAATGGATTGCGCAGAAAAAAGCCGAGGGTAAAATCCGCCACATCGGATTCTCCTATCACGGCGCTTTCCCCGATTTCAAAAAGCTGGTGGATGCCTATGACTGGGATTTCACCCAGCTTCAGTTCAACTATCTGGATGAACACAATCAGGCGGGCATCGACGGCGTGAATTACGCCAAAAGCAAAGGTCTGCCCCTCTTTATCATGGAGCCCCTGCGCGGCGGCACCTTAACAGGCAAGCTGCCCGAGGCCGCACAGGCTCTGCTCAAAGAAAAGGGAGCCAAACCCGCCGACCTTGGCCTGCGTTGGGTCTGGAATCACGATGCCGTCACCATGGTACTTTCGGGCATGAATGCCGAACAGCAGCTTGCCGAAAACCTTGCCACCGTGGAAACCGCCCTGCCCGGTTCTTTGACCGATGAGCAGCTGCAATGGATTGAGCAAATCAAGGCCGAGTTCCGCCGCTATGCCGTGGTGGGCTGCACGGGCTGCGGCTATTGCATGCCCTGCCCCTATGGCGTTGCCATTCCCGGCTGCTTCTCCGCCCGCAACGAATTTGAGCAGCGCAAGGCCGCCACCAAGTTCTACAAGCTCAACCCCGCCCGCAGCAATTATATGCACGCCACCGCTCTTTTGGGCAATGCCCCCGCCAACGCCTCCCTTTGCAGGCAATGCGGCGCCTGCGAAAAGAAGTGCCCGCAGGGCATCGAAATCCGCAAGCATCTGCAGGAAACAGCCAAGGTGCTGGAGCCCTGGTGGTTCATGCTGCCCATGAAGATTTACCGCAAAATCAATTCCCGCAAATAATTTCATTATTCCGGAACGAAAAGAATTGAAAACGACAGAATCATACCGAGACGTCTTCCCTTGACGATCCACACGCAATGGATGAGAATCAATAAAAATCACACATGATAAACAAACAGCCGACCGACTCTGTGCAGCCACAGAACCGATCGGCTTATTATCATTTCATGATTCTTTCAAGTTTAATTTGGCCTATTTTTGCCGCTATGGTAGAAAACGAGCTGAAGTATGAGCCCCATAATTCTCCGCACCGGGATAACAGCAGAAGTTCAACATACGCATCTATTTGCCCCTGTTTGGTCGTTCTGGATACATCTTTGTTGTTGAATGTAATGATGCTGTTCCCGAATTCAGCTTTCAGCTTTGCTTCTTCCTCCGGTGAATCGGTTGCCAAATAAAATTTGGTTTCGGGTTTTTCCGTTAACAGCTCCGTCATCCGCTGTTCAAACAAGTATGTCGGACTGTGCAAAATAGACTGCTCATTATCCGTTCGCCTGATGTGAATACCTACTGTATCGGCATTCACTCTGCAGTACTCCTGAACCTCTGAAAGTTTTGACAATACCTGTTTTGAAGGAGAAAAAATATCGCATTTATCCAGTGCGATCAACTCGGAGCAGGTCTTTATGTAAACATCCTTGTTAGCCGAAAGAAAGCCCGGGAGCTTATCCTCCTCTTTCGCTTCCTTTATTTTGAACATCTCCGGTTCACTGATATATAAGCATTTTTTTCTGTGTTTCATCAAAAAAGAGAATGCCTTGTATTTCAACCTCTTCAAAATATAGGTCAGCTTATTGGATGGAAAATAGCGGAAGGTAATCACTTTTATTTCCGAAGGAATGGTGAAAAGTTCCTCCATCGGAATGTTCATTCCTCCTTTGCAATTCCAAACAACAGTCAACTGCTGGCCGGACTGCTGCGCAAGCAAATAAGCAGATTGGATAACCCGAAGCCTGTTACAAAGTCCGCTTGTCGGTTCAATATAAAACATACTGATTCTTCCCTTCTTTCGGAAACCCAAATTCTCAATATATATTATCAAAACCTTTCAGGTGTGTCAAGACCGGTCCGTTTCTCCGCTTTTTTCTCTGATTCTTTTCATTTGAAATCTGCCGCATTATTCTCTTTTCTTCTCCAAAGCCATTCTGTTCCCTCTCCCGAAAATCTCATCTCTCCTTGACAAAAAAAGGGAACTGCTGTATAATGTCACAAATAAATCTTTAAGCAGGTACCGAGATACCTGCAAGGTTTTACATACACGGTAAGTGGGCGGTGAAAGCACCGTTTGTTTTGGTATGTCAAGCCTTGCGAATCGCAAGGCTTTTATTGTTGATTACAGGAGGGCCACTATGAACAGCACGATCTACAAAAATGCCTTTGTGTTCTGCAAGGGCCGTTTTGTTCATTCCGATTTATTAGTGGAAAACGGCAGGATTTCTGCCGTGGCCGGAAATTTTCTTTCCCGGGGCCGCACCGTTGTTGATTTAAATGATTGTTATGTTTTTCCCGGTTTCGCAGATGTGCACGTGCATTTGCGTGAGCCGGGATTTTCTTATAAAGAAACCGTTGCCACCGGCACCGCCGCCGCGGCAAGGGGCGGCTACACCGTTGTGGGTGCCATGCCCAACCTGAATCCCGTGCCCGATTCCCCTGCTCATCTCTCCGAGCAGCTGGCAATCATCGGCAGGGATGCCCGCATCCGCGTGATTCCCTACGGTGCCATCACTGTGGGGCAAAAGGGCGAAGAAGCCGCCGATATGGCAGGCATGGCAAGCCGTGTAATTGCCTTCTCCGATGACGGCCGCGGGGTACAGAGCGAGGACATGATGCGCTCTGCCATGATGCAGGCCAAAGCTTTAGGCAAAATCATTGCCGCCCACTGTGAGGATAACAGCCTTCTTGACGGAGGCTACATCCACAAAGGCGTTTATGCCGCCGCCCACGGTCACCGGGGCATCTGCAGCGAAAGCGAGTGGAAGCCCATCGATCGTGATTTGAAGCTGGCAGCCGGAACCGGCTGTGCCTACCACGTGTGCCACATCTCCACAAAAGAAAGTGTGGATTTGATTCGCAAGGCCAAGGCCGCCGGGGTAAATGTCACTTGCGAAACCGGCCCCCACTACCTCACATTGTGTGATGAGGATTTGCAGGAGGACGGCCGCTTCAAAATGAACCCGCCCCTTCGCAGCCGAGCAGACCGGGAGGCCCTGATAGAAGGCGTTATCGACGGCACTGTTGATATGATTGCCACCGACCACGCCCCTCATTCCGCCGAAGAAAAGGGCAAGGGTCTTGAAAAAAGCGCCATGGGCGTTGTGGGGTTGGAATGTGCATTCCCCGTTCTTTACACAAAGCTTGTCAAACCCGGCATCATTACTCTGGAAAAACTGATACAAATGAAGAGCACGGCCCCTCGCCGCCGCTTTCAGTTGGGGTGCGAGCTTGAAATCGGCGCCCCTGCCGACTTCACC
>JAZRWZ010000223.1:0-3725 GCA_045599985.1 Acutalibacteraceae bacterium
TCCGCTACCTTGGTAGCGGCACAAAGCCGCCGACAACACGCCCGACGGCTGTAAGGGCGGGTAGCCAAACGCGGAAGCGTTTGCCCGAAGGGCGAAGTGCCGTGGGGCGGCACTGAGGCAACCCCGTTAAGGGCGCACCGCGAAGCGGGGCGGTAAGGCGGATTGGACAAACGCGTGAGCGTTTGCCCCCGCAGGGGGTGAGGGCGCGTGAGGCGCGCCCGAATCAACGTTAACCCCACGTGTAAACGTGGGGGTACGGCGGGTGGCATTACGCCCCCGCAAACGTATGCCCGCTTGTCGGGCACATGTGGTACCGAAGGATGGGTGGCACGTCTCTTGTACTTCGCCCCACGCAAAAGCCCTGTCTGACAATCGGTCAGACAGGGCTTGAATTTCCCGCGCGGCTATGCCGCGCCTACATTTTTAAAGCGTACCGCTTCACTTGCGCTTGCGACGAGCCGCCAGACCCGCCAGCGCCAGCAGGGAGAGGGTCGCCGTGGCGGGTTCGGGGACAGAGGCAATCGCGGCATTGCCGTTCCCATCCGTACGGAAGCTAATCTGCCCGCCCATCTCTTCGCCCTCTACAGAGCCCTTGTGGATAGACAAGCCGGAGTTATCCATATTGATGAGGTTATCCACCCCCGTGAACAGCGTGACGCTCGCGCCGTTCTGCAGGGCGGCAAAGTCGGCATCGCTCAGCACAATAATCGTGCCGCTGTTCACCGTCAGGTCACAGCCCATGCTCAGGGTCGCGCCCGCCGAGAAGTCGAGAATCGAACCGCTTTCCGTGGTCAGGTTAGCCTCCAGCGTGCCGCCGCCGTCGCCGATGACAATCTTGTTGCCCGAACCCAGCGTCAGGTTGCCGACATTAGCGTCGCTTTCACCCGCTTTGGCGCTGTCGCCTTGGAACACACCAAGCGTGCCTTGACCGGAGATATGAAGCTCCTTCACGGTCGCAACGGTGGTGCCAAGCTTGACGAGGTTCACCACGGCCTTCTTGGAAACGGTAATCTTGCGTTCCTTGTGCATCTGCATCAGGTCAGCGTCTTCCACTTGCAGGGTACCCCCGCACACTTCCATGTCGCCGGAGAAAGCCTTGGCATCCGTCACGGTCAGCTTGCCGTCACCGCTCTTAGCCAGCGTGCCTTCGCCCACCAAGGTTTGGATGGAGGTATCGGTGTTATCATCGCTCACCAACTTGGATTCAACAGCAATGGTGTTGACCGTTTTCCCCATTTCATTAGCCACATCTTTGATGTGGGCGTGGGTCACCGTACCTTGGTTGACGAAATAGGTATTTTCTTCTGCTTTGTTAAAGCCGCTCACGTGCAGCTCGGTCTTACCCCCCTCCGTCTTTGTGCTCAGTGCCATGTCCGTGACTTTTTTACCATCGAGCGTCACATCCACCTTGCCTGTGTTATAGGAGCCGCCGCTTGCCAGACAGACCGACGAATCGGCAAGGAATCCGTTGCCATGCAACTGTTGCTCTTGGTTTTCACCATCCACAAAGTGAGCATTGTGAGCAAAGGTCAGTTCGTCAATGTTGATGGCAGAGCCATCGACAAGGGAAAGCGTGCCCTTATTATCCACTAATCCCTCAAAGGTTATGTTGCCCGACAGAGTAGCCGTCGTGTCTGCTGCAATGGCGGTGTTCTTCAAAATCAGGTTGCCCTTGGTGGCATCAATGTTGCCGGACAGGGAGACCACGGCAGGCGTGTCACCATCAGAACCGAGAGCGACGGCGCGTGTGCCGCTGATGGTGATATTCTCGACGGTGGTCGCCGCATTCAGCGTCCAGTTGCCTTCGTTGGCAGCCAGCGTGGCACCGTTAATGGAAACAGAGTTACCGCCACCAACGGCAAACAGGTTGCCCTCCTTCACAGACAGGGTAGCACCCGATGCCACGGACAGGGACTTAGCAGCGGTGGCTCCGTCCAAATGCACCTCACCCTTCTGCACATTGATGGTACCGGTAAAGCCGGATGCATCTCCTATGGACAGTTTATTGCTGCTGTTAGCGGTCAACGTGCCGGCACCGAGCAGCTGTTGGCTATTCAGTTTACCATCCGTGACGGACAGGGTGCTACCCTCAGCCACTCGCAGAATCTTGGCACCAGAGGTGCCGTTCAGTTCCAGCTCGCCATTCAGCACATTGAAGGTACCGGTGAAGTAGGTGCTTGAACTGACGGCCAGCTTGCCTGTACCGGTCTTTGCCAGCGTTCCTGAACTATACAGGTACTTGCTACCCAAACTCCAGCTTTGCTCGGTCGTATTCAAGGTCAGGGTAGAGCCGGAATCAATGTAAACGGAATTAACACCGCCAAGGTTTGCATTTGTGGCTTGTGTGAGCGTCAGGTCAGAGCCGCCTGTCACCTGCATGGTGTAGAATCGAGAGAGCTGAGCTTTGATGGTGGTGTCAACATTGTTCATCACAAGCTTACTTCCCTGCTCTTCGCCCATCACTTTGATGGTGGTGTTCGTGGCAAGGCTGCTGGTGCCTGTGATGTCCTTGAGCGTCACTGTACTTGACCTATAGCCATCGTGTCTTACAGAGCCATTGGCACCCGCAGAGATAACGTTGTTGTTCGAGAACTTGGCATTATTTCCAATGGTAAGTGAGACATCTCCATATACCGTACCTGCCTTACCAAGAGCATATACGCCGCTGTTGGTTCCAAAAGTGCCGCCGGTTATGTTGACTTCAACGCCGTTGTCAATATGGCTGTTGGTACCCGTAGAACCGCCGTATACAATCGAGTTGAACGTACCGTTGTTGATGAGCATGTGGGTACCACCTTCAATTATACCTGAACCGTTATTACCCGCCACGACTTCGGAACTAAAAGTACCACCTTTTACCAACAGGTGGGTGCCATTTTTGATGATGGCGTCGGGATTAGTTGCGCTTCCTGCTACAACACGATTACTAAAACTACCTCCACCGATTTCAAGGAACGTACCCGTACCTATGGTGTGCTTCTTACCGTCATTGCCAACATGCCCGGCATAGACATCCCCTTTGAATGTACCTTGCTTGATGACAATGGTGCTGGAGCCTCCGATATCACCATTGTATGCTCCCATGACCACGGGGCTTGTGGAGCCAGTAGCCCACTGATAGGTGGAATTTGCAGCATTTAATTCCGTATACACATTACCTGTTGCCGATGATGTGTCAACACCGTAGACTCCCTTGATGGTACCGGCTTTTGAGTTTCCGCTATGCCTCTGATAAACACTACCAGTTAACGATGCAGGGGCCGATGACTCACCAAACACACCGTGCAGATATATTGCATCTTTTGTCGGATTAAAGCGAAAATCGGCGTAATAATTCCCTACCTTATTGGTTTTAGCAACTAGGCCAATTGACCAAGTAACGCCGGAATCCCCCGATCCAGTATAGTATACATTTGTTCCATCACCAGAGGTGTTGTAAGTTCCGCCACTGGTCCCCATATCCGGCATCTTCTTCGCACCAGTAGGCCAGTTTATCGCAAAAGTATCGGGGAACACATATCCTGTATCCGCTGCGACTGCATAGGAGGTGAGAGAAACGGAAGCGATGGCCGCCATGAGGGCGACGCGTAATCCATGCGGGAGGTGCGTTTTCATGTGGTGAATGAGTTTGATTTTGAATTGTTTTGGAAAACCTTGGGGCAGATAATTTAACGCGATTGTTAAATGTTACCGTTGCCCGGCGCGAGTTTACAGCATTTCAAAAG
>JAZRWZ010000224.1:0-6402 GCA_045599985.1 Acutalibacteraceae bacterium
CCTGAGAAAACAAGTAAACAGAAAGGCACCCAACGCCCTGCACCGGTTGGTGTGGGGCGGTTTTTTTTGTATCAGGATGATACACCGTAGGGGAGGGGCTTGCCCCTCCCGAAACGATTTCTTTAACCTACGGGGTGGCTCATTCAAGAGATAATAAAGAAAAATCGGCATAAAAAAAGGGCTTAACCGTGAGCGGCCAAGCACCTTTCCTGTTTATTCGGTTGTAAAAGCCGGGGCTTCGGGGTCGGACATCAGTCGTCAATGCCGAGCAGTTCGTTCACGGTCATGCCGAGAACCTCGGAGAGAGCCTTCAGCTCAAAATCGGTAACGTAGCGAAGCTGACCCTCAAGCTTGGAGAGGCCGGATGCGTTCAGGTCGATACCTTTAATCTGGAGCTGAGTGAGCAGATCCTTCTGCTTCATATTGATAGCCTTGCGTCTGGCTTCGATTTTTGCGCCTACGATGTTTCTGTCGCCAAGAGCCTGTTTTCTGATTCTCATAATGAGTACCTCCGTTGGGATTTAAATTTTGGGACGAAATTATACGGATTGTATAATATGCGAACGGTAAGCGAAACGGAATGACAAATTTTTTGTCATTCCATGCTTGCTATAATTATGATATCACATAAAAGGTCAAATTGCAAGCAATTTCTGTATGGGATGCCAAATTTAACAAAATAGTCACAAAATCGGAAAATGTACGGGAACAAAACGGGAGGAACAGAAAGTGTTCGATTGCTTTTTTCGGGTTTTTGGGTCGCTGCAGAAGAGTTTTCGGTTTTCGGTTTTCAGATTGTTACAAAGGATGAAACGTCATTCCGCCGCTGCACTTCCGCGCGGGCACTGCGTTAAAAATAACCGCCGATGCTCCCCGGCGAAAAAACAGGATTGAAAAAAGGGAAGAAAAGGCGCATAATATACAATGTATCAAAACGGGGCAATTCTGTTTGCGGTGCTTTTGCAGCCGGAACGGCGCCGCGCCCGCCCCAAAGGAAAAGAGGATAACAGACCATGCAGAATGAACATCGCAACCTGACCATGCTCACCGATTTTTACGAAATCACCATGGCCAACGGCTATTTCAGCCACGGCTACAAGGATACGATAGCGTGCTTTGACATGTTTTTCCGCCAGATTCCCGACGGCGGCGGCTTTGCCGTAATGGCGGGTGTTGAGCAGCTGGTGAAGTATCTTTCCGAATTAAGTTTTTCCGAAAGTGATATTGATTATTTACGCACCAAGGGCTTTGATGAGGAATTTCTGGATTATCTCAGGAATTTCAAATTCGCCTGTGATGTGTGGGTAGTGCCCGAGGGCACCCCCGTGTTCCCCGGCGAGCCCGTGGTAAAGGTGATGGGCCCCGTAATTCAGGCCCAGTTTATCGAAACCATGGTGCTTATCTGCATCAACCACCAGAGCCTGATTGCCACAAAGGCCAACCGCATTGTGCGCGCCGCAGCGGGCCGCCCCGTGATGGAGTTCGGCTCCCGCCGTGCCCAGGGCTTTGACGGCGCGGTATACGGCGCAAGGGCTGCCTATATCGGCGGCTGCGCAGGCACGGCCTGCACCATTTCGGATGAGATGTTCGGTGTGCCGGCGCTGGGCACCATGGCCCACAGCTGGGTGCAGCTGTTTGACAGCGAGTATGAGGCGTTCTGCGCTTATGCCTCCCGTTACCCCGACAACTGCACGCTGCTGATTGATACATACAATGTGCTCAAATCCGGCGTGCCCAACGCCATCCGCGCATTCAACGATGTGCTCAAGCCTTTGGGCAAGCGCCCCAAGGGTGTGCGCATAGACAGCGGCGATATCACCTACCTTTCCCGCAAGGCCCGCAAAATGCTGGATGAAGCGGGTTATGAGGATTGCGGCATTGTTGCCTCCAACTCTCTGGATGAATACATCATCCGGGATATGCTCATGCAGGGGGCGCAGGTCAGCTCCTTCGGCGTGGGCGAAAGGCTGATTACCTCCTCCTCCTCCCCCGTGTTCGGCGGCGTTTACAAGCTGGCAGCCGTGGAGAAGGACGGGCAGATGGTTCCCCGCATCAAGCTGAGCGAGAACGTATCCAAAATCACCACCCCCGGCTCTAAGAAGGTTTACCGTCTGTTTGATAAAGAGACGGGCAAGGCCGCGGCGGATGTGATTACGTTGGACGATGAAGTGATTGATGACAGCCAGCCCTATGAGTTGTTTGACCCCAACTTTACATGGAAGCGCAAAATCATTGAGAATTATGAGGCCCGGGAGCTGCTGGTGAAGGCCTTTGACAAGGGCAAATGCGTGTATGAGCTGCCCACCGTGGAGGAAATCAAGGCCTACTGCAAGGAGCAGGTGGATACCCTTTGGGAGGAAGTCACCCGCTTTGAGAACCCCCACAACTACTATGTTGACCTTTCCCGCAAGCTGTGGGATCTGAAGGACGGCATGCTCAAATCTAACGGGCGGTAAGCCCCGGAATAACGGTGACACCGCCGGAGGGAAAAGCCGTTCATAGGTTGAGGGCGAGCCGTCATACGCCGGTAAGCCTTACGAAAAATCCCTTTTCTGCATAATATCATAACCAAAATAAAAACCGTGTCGGTTCCTGTTGAGGAGTCGGCACGGTTTTTTACGCCGGGGAAGATTTGATGAATCGATTGGCCTTCTGTTACGCCACATACGGTAATGTCTACCTTCCGTGTAGGGCAAGACCACCGTGTCTTGCCGGCACGGCGGCACGCCGTGGGAAATGTGCGGAAAGATGAGTAAAAAAAGCCTGCAGCAAATCGTTCGTTTTTCTTCTTTCTTCCCCTTGAGGTAACTCCCCTGTTAGGGGAGGTGTCAGCGCAGCTGACAGAGGGGTGCCCGTTTTCGGAGAAAAAAGGTGGCGCGGCGCAAGCCGTGACGGATGAGGTGTCAATATCCCTTTGCCTTATTTCCCCTCATCCACCACCTTCGGTGGTCCCCCTTCCCCCGAGGGGGAAGGAAGAATAGTTGTTTGCCGCCATTCCGGTAAGCGCAGGTGCGCTTACCCTACACGAAAAAACGGGAGGGGCAAGCCCCTCCCCTACAAAATAATAACCGAAAACTATACTACGCTTTTTTCCGGGGTTTCATAAAGAGGATATACAGCAACACGGCGGCCAGCAGGCCAAGGCCCACGCCCACGGGGTAATACACCCCCGTGCCGATGTTCAGCTTTTCCCACAAAAAGCCCAGACATTCCGGGGCCGCGATAAAATATGTAGTGCAAACGGCGGTCATAAAGGCGGCGGGCAGGGCCGTCAGCAGGTAATGCTTGCCGCTGCGCTTGAGATAAACGGAAAAAGTCCACAGGGCAACCATGGCAAGGGTCTGGTTGGACCATGCGGAGTACCGCCACACCTTGTCGTATTCCAGATTGCAGATAATGGCACCCACGCTCAGCAGGGGCACGGTGAGCAGCAGGCGGTTTTTGATGCCGGATTGGTCAAGCTTGAACCAATCGGCAAGGGTCAGCCGGGCGGAGCGGTAGGCCGTGTCGCCGGAGGAAATGGGGCACACAATCACGCCTATCAGGGCAAGCAGACCGCCCGCACGCCCCATGGTGGATTGGCAGATTTCATACACCACGGCGCTGCAGCCTGCACCCGCATCCATCAGGGCGCGGCTGCTCTCGTAGCAGGTCACCCCCGCGGCGGCCCACACAAGGGCAATCAGACCCTCCACCGTCATGGCGGCGGAAAACACCTTTCTCCCCTTCTTTTCGGTGCGGATGCACCGGGCCATCATGGGGGATTGGGTGGCATGGAATCCGGAAACCGCGCCGCAGGCAACCGTAACAAACATAAAGGGCCAGACGGGTAAGCCTTCACAATGCTGATTGCCGAAGTTGTTCCACACCTCCGGCATGGTAAAGCGGCCCGAAAACAGCAGGGAGCCTCCGACACCCAACGCCATGGCAATCAGGCAGAAGCCGAAAATCGGGTAAAGCCGCCCGATGACCTTATCAATGGGCACAAAGGTGGCAATGAAATAATAGGCAAGAATCACCCACAGCCAGATGTTTTCGCTGATTTTGCCCTCGGTCAGAATCCCCAGCAGCCCCGCGGGGCCCGTGGTGAACACCGCAGCGCACATGATAAGCAGAATCACGGAAAACACCCGCATAAACTGCAGCATGCCTTTGCCAAGATACCGGCCCGAAAGCTCCGATATGCCGGCGCCGTCGTGCCGCACGGAGAGCATACCGCAGTAATAATCGTGCACGGTGCCCGCAAAAACGCAGCCCAGCACAATCCAGATGTACACAATGGGGCCGAACAAAGCGCCGCTGAGGGCACCGAAGATGGGCCCCATACCGGCTATGTTCAAAAGCTGAATCAAAAATACCTTCCAAGTGGGCATGGGCACAAAATCCACCCCGTCCCGGATACGCACGGCAGGGGTCGGCCTGTCATCGGGGCCGAAATTTTTCTCAATAAGCCGGTCATAAAACAGATAACCGGCAAGCAATGCCGCAGCGGCAATGATAAAACTGAAAATAGCAGGTTCACTTCTCTTTCTGTATAGGTGCGGGATTAACGGGCTCGGCTGTTTATATCTCTTTCGTAAAGGTCTGCACGGTGTGGCGGCCTACGGTTTCTTCCTCGCCGGTGGGCGCGAAGCCCTGGGATGTCCAGAAGGCAACGGCCTCCTCGTTCTCCTTCACGCAGCCGAGGGAGAGGGTAGAGTAGCCCCAGCTTTTGACCGCCGCGCGCACATCTGCCAGAATCTCGGAGCCGATGCCGCAGCGCTGCTTTTCGCCGTCCACCATGAGCCAGCCGATGAATGCGCCGGATTTGTCGGGGTAATCCGTAATCATATCCAGCACGGCAATCAGGCGGCCTTCCTCATAGAAGCCCACAAAGAATTTGCTGCGGGAGTCCACGCCGTCCGGAATGTCGCTGATAACGGCGGTAAGGCTCTCCTTGGTGGGCACCTTGTGCATATATTGGTAAAAACGCTTGTTGGTTTTGCAAAGCCGGTAAACATCGGTAATTTCGCTTTCCGTAATGCGGCGCACATCGTATCTGGTGCCCAGAGCCTGAATATCAACTTTGCTGCCGTTTTCGCTTTCGTAATCAATGGCCTGACGGAACTGGGTTTCATACAGCTCCCGGTAGGTGCCGCCCAAAGCCAGCAGCTCGTCGTGGGTGCCCTGCTCGGCAATCACGCCGTCCTTCACCACAAGAATGCAGTCGGCCTTGAGAATGGTGGAAAGGCGGTGGGCAATCACAATGCTGGTGCGGCCCTTCATCATGGCCTCAAGGGCATCCTGAATGGCGTTTTCGGATATGGAGTCCAGCGCGCTGGTGGCCTCATCCAGAATCAGGATTTTCGGGTTTTTCAGAATCACGCGGGCAATGGAGATTCTCTGCTTTTCGCCGCCTGAAAGCTTGAGTCCTCTGTTGCCGACTTCAGTGTTGTATCCGTCGGGCTGGGAAACTATGAAATCATGAATATTCGCTATGCGGCAGGCGTTCTCAATTTCCTCCATAGACGCGTTTTCGTTCGCGTAACGCAGATTGTCAAGAATGGTTCCGTTGAAAAGATACGTCTCCTGCGTAACAACGCCTATGCACTGACGCAGATATTTCAAATCAAAATCACGCACGTCAACGTCCGCGATTGAAACGCTGCCGCCCAGAACATCATAAAGACGGGGAATAAGATTGACAACCGTTGATTTACCCGAGCCTGACGGACCTACAACAGCGTACATCTTGCCGCCGGGTACGGTAAAATTGATGTCCGTAAGAAGTGGCTGATCCTTATCGTAGCTGAATACAACATGGTCATATTTAACAGGCTGCTGAGTGACATCAGGCTTCTTGCCGTTTTCGGGTGAAATAATTGTGTTTTCACGGTCGAAATAATCAAAAATACGGGTGAACAGAGCAAGAGAACGGGTGAAATCCACCTGGATATTCATAAGGGATTCAACAGGACGGTAAAGGCGGTTGATAAGGGCAACCGTCGCCGTAATCGTACCGACTGTGATAGCAGTATCAACCTTATTGATTATAAGCAGACCGCCTGCGAAATATATGAGAAGCGGGCCTATCTGGGTGAACATACCCATAATAACGCTGAACCATTTGCCGCTTCTGCGCTCCTTAAGAGTGATTGCGGTAACCTCTTCATTAACTCTTACGAAGTTTTCATATTCTTTTTCTTCACGGGTAAATATTTTGACAAGCATTGAACCGCTGACGGAAAGAGTTTCGTTAATGACCTGGTTCATTTCGTCGCTCTTTGCCTGGCTTTCGGAAAGAAGCTTCCATCTCGTTTTGCCCGCGCTCTTTGTAGGAAGAACAAGCAGCGGAATAATCGCGATACCAACAAGCGCAAGCTGCCAGTTCATGTTGAACAGAGCCACAAGCGTAGTCACAAC
>JAZRWZ010000225.1:0-9538 GCA_045599985.1 Acutalibacteraceae bacterium
TGAAGCTGCAGTTAATGTCGGAGGCCATCAGCTTGGCGCTGTCGGCAGCGCCGCTCCAGACCTGAGCTGTTGCTTCATCCTCAAGAGCCGCAATATCGGTTGCGGAAATATCGGCATCACCGCTGACATCACCGAAGATGACAATCACGAACTCTTCCACCTGCTCACCGGTCACTCTGTCAAATACCTTGATGACAGAGCCTGTGCCGATGGGATTATAAGTTGTGGAAACAGAGGGAACAAAGGCGGGTGTTACGGTGAAGTAACCGTCACCGGCCACATCGCAGAACATATCGCGGATATCCTGCTCGGACACTCTGTCGGTCAGGCCGTAAACATACCATACATTGTCGGTACCCTCTTCCCAGGCATCATACTTGGTTTCGGAATACTCATTGATGGTGCCGTTCTTGCGAACCTTGCCGGTGTAATCCGTCTTGTTGTAGTAACCTGCACCACGGTCAATCACGGTAGTGGAACCGTCCATGGGAATCAGGTACACAGGCTGTCTTTCAAATACAGCCACGGCAGTGAAGCCGCCGGCAGGAGCAGTTTCGGGCAGGGTGTCGGCCTTGCCGTCACCGTCGATATCCCAACCAATGAAGTTATAGTATTCATTTTCGGGATTCTCGTCGGGAGTCTTAAGCGCGTCGCCTGTCTTCACATCATCGATGGAAGCATATTCTTCCTTGGAAATCAGCTGACCGTAAGTGTCGCTGTTTTCATCGGTGTCGCGTACCCAGGTCTCATAAACCAGAGGAGCAGCGCCTGCTTCTTCAAACACGGCGTAGAAGGTCTTGGTGCGAGCCAGTGCGCCCTCGTCGGAGGATTCAACATAATCGTTGACCTTAAGCTGGCTGTCTGCAGCTTTGGCATCGGCAGCAGCTGCCCAACCCAGGAAGAGGAAGCCATCCTTAACGGGCACTTCTTCGGTCGCCGTTACGGAATCATTGAAGTAGTACTCTGCGGAATCGTCAATGGTGGTGCTGCCGTCGGCAAATGCACCGCCGTTGGCATCCCAAACCACCTTAATGGGAGTGGTAATGGGTGTCCACAAAGCATGAATGTTAAGGCCGCCCTTGGGCACGGTAACAATGGTAAGGTCATCGGCAATGTTATCGCCGTCCATGTCCCAACCGGCAAACTCAGAACCCATCTGCTGAGGATCGTCGGGGATATCAAGCTCCTCGCCGACTTTCAGATCGGAGTAGGTCTGCCAGGGAGTGGCGCTGTCATCGGCGAAGTATTTTACGGTGTAGGTGAGTTCTTCCCAATCAGCAACATAGGTGTTGCCGGTTTCGCTATCCATCAGGAAGTCTTCAACAAGCACGCCGTTCAGATGCCAGCCGTTGAACTTGTAGCCGTCTCTGGTGGGATCGGCGGGAGCATCAAACTCAGCCAGATACTTTGCGGGGACTTCCTTCACGGTGTCGCCATCCTCGAACTGACCGCCGTTGGCATCAAAGGTTGCCACTAAGTCAGCCTCTTCCATGGTGGCATAGAAGTTGGTTGCTTTTGCGGGCATCTTAGTGCCTTCGGGATATTTCTCGGTGCAGTCGGCATCCTTATACCAGCCGTCAATCTGATAACCGGCGGGGATATCCAGGAATTCTTCAAAGTTGGTGGGGATTTCCGCATCATACTCGATGGGCATCTCAGCCAGAAGCTTGGGAGCAGCGCCTTCGGATACAAGATAGAAGAATGCGCTGTAAGGAATCTTCTCGTATACGGCAAAGAATTCGGCATTATCGGAGTAATTGCCGAGTGCAATTGCGGTGCCGCCCTCTTCATCGGACCAGCCCACGAAGCGGTAACCTTCGGGAGCTGTGGGATCGGCGGGAGCCGCAATGGCCGTGCCTGCCTTGCCAGAGAGTTCCTTGGTTTCGCCATCATCCCATGAACCGTCGCCTGCATTCCAGGTGGAGGTGTAGATGATGTCTTCATACTTGGCTACATAAGTTACGTCTTCGCCGAAGGTTCCGAAGTCATCAACAGGCGTGCCGTCCTGGGTAGTCCAGCCCTTGAACTCTTTGCCTTCGGGTGCCTTGGGATCAGCGGGGGCTACGATGTCGTCGCCGTACTTACCGGTGGTGGTGTTGTCGAAGTCCTCGGGGAAGGAGCCTTCGCCTGCATCCCAGGTAGCGGTGTAGATGATGTCATCATACACGGCAACATAGGTTACATTCTCACCGTAGGTACCGAAGTTTTCAACAAGTGTGCCGTCCTCAGTAACCCAACCGGCAAAGGTCTGGCCTTCGGGTGCATCGGGATCTTCGGGAGCTTCGATAGCGGAGCCCTTGGTGCCGGTGGTTGTTGTGACGCTTTCATCGTCCCACTTGCCGGCGCCGGCATCCCATGTGGCGGTAACATTGGTGGAGGAGTAAACCACAACATCATCCTTGCCCATCACAGTGGGAACTGTGGGATCCCAGGGAGTGAAGGTGTAGCCGGTAGCGGTGGGAAGATTTCTTGCGGTGATGGAGGCACCGTACAGGTATTCTTCCTGCTCACCGTACTGCTCACCGTCAAGCTTGTAAGTGAGGGTGTGAGTGTCACGGGCAATGTAAACTTTCAGTACAAGGCCTGTGGCGGCAACCTCGCCTGTGAGCACGCTCTTGGTTTCATCCACATGGAAGCCTTCATCGGCGGTTACATCCTCGGAAATATCAATCTTTGTTCCGACGGGGTAACTGTCTTCGCTTGTGGTGGTGCTGTCGGGAGTATCGGGATATTCACCGTAAATATCCATTGTGTAAGTCTCTACGGTGTAGGTGCTTGCGGTAATGGCCTTCCACACGGCGTAGAAGGTCTTGGTGCGCACAAGGCTGCCTTCCTCGGCGGATTCAACATAGTCGTCAATCTTCAGCGTCTCGTCTGCCGCTTCGGCATCGGGGGAAGCTGACCAGCCGACAAAATCGAAATCTGCTTTGGTGGGCTCCTCGGTGGCAGCCGTTACGGTATCACCGAAATCATATTCCTCGGCATCGGTCATGGTGGTGCTGCCGCCGTCAAATGCGCCGCCGTTAGCATTCCACACAACCTTAATGGGAGTGGTAATGGGTGTCCACAAAGCAACGACAACAATTACGGGTTCGCCCATGACTATGACTTCTGCGGTAAGGTCATCGGCCTCGCCGTCGTTGTCCAAATCCCAACCTGCGAACTCAAAGCCAAGCTTCTGAGGATCGTCGGGGATATCAAACTCTTCGCCTGCATACAGGTCGTCGAAGCTGTCCCAAAGGACTTTGCTGTCATCGGTGTATTCCGTATAGTATTCGATGGTGTAGGTATTTTCTACCCAATCGGCCTTGTAAGTAATGCCGGTTTCGCTGTCCATCAGGAAATCTGTTACAAGCAGGTTGTCACGAAGCCAACCGTTGAATGTGTAGCCTTCTCTGGTGGGGTCGGCGGGAGCCTTGAACTCAGCCAGATAAGCGGCCTTAACGGTCTTTTCGGTTTCGTCATCGCCGAATACACCGCCGTTAGCATCAAAGGTAGCCGTCAACTCGGCAGGAACATATTTGGCATAGAAATTCGCGGTGCTGTCGGCCATGGTTGCGTCGGAAGCAATCTTCTCGGTGCAGGTGTTATCCTTGTAAAGGCCGTCTACAGCGTAGCCTGCGGGGATATCCAGGTACTTGTCAAAATCGGTGGGAATCGCTGCGCCGTATTCCAGAGGCATGCTCACAATCAGCTTGTCGGGCTTGCCTGCGGTTACCAGATAGAAGTTGGCATCATAAACGCCCTTTTCCCAAGCTGCGTAGTAAGAGGTATCGGCAGCGGGATAAACGGTGGGAAGTGCAACAACGGGCAGCACACCGGAGTCGCCGCCATCCGTGTTGGACCAGCCGATGAACTCGTAACCTTTCTTTGTGGGCTCAGTAACGGTTTCGTCGAATGCGGAACCCTCTGCACCGGTGAAGGACTGAGCGTCGCCCACATAGTTAACGAAGGTCAGGGTGATTTCGTTTGCCCACTTGGCAACATATACGGTGTCTTCATAAGGCATCTCGGCAGCGGGAGTCACGACGGTCTGAGTCTCGTCACCTTCCTCGTACCAGCCCATGAACACATAGTCGGTCTTAACGGGGTCGTCCACAGCGGTCAGGGCAGCGCCGATGTAATCGCTTACGGTGTAGGATTCGGTGTAGGTATCGTCACCCACGGTCAGGGTGCCGCCATCGGTCTTATAGGTTACGCTGCTTTCAACGGAAACGGGCTGAGCAGCGGTAACTACATTGGCATTCCAGAGCCACATGCCGTTGTTCTCTTTGGTATCCTCGAAGCCCTTGGGCACATTGATAATACCGTGAATGTTGGAGGGGGAAGCCACGGTGGCGGTCACCACATGCAGGTCAGCCTCATCAACAGCATCTGCTGCCACGGTCATATCAAATTCGCAGAACCAGTAATCGTTATCCACTTCGTTATCGGAGGCATCGCCTTCAGCATCATCATAGAGCTTCACGTTGTTGCCGTCCACGGCAAAGCCGATTACGAAATAGTTGTTATCCTCCAGGTATTCCTCTGCAAGGTTGCCCACATTGATTTGCTCGGCAACGGCGCGGGAATTACCAAGAGTGGTGCCGTACCAGCCGTCAACGGTATAGGTGCCGGTGAAGCTGTCGGTATTTTCGTTGAGAGTAAGCTTGCCCTCGGCGGCATAACTGTCGCTGAAGAAAGCATTGTCATAGAAGAACAGCACGGTACCGGAATCGGTAGCATAGTCGGAGCCCAGATAAATTCTGGCCTTCACCTGCTCGCCGCGCTTTACGCGGGTGGTCTCCTGCCAGTCGGGAGCAGCCTCTGTGCCCACATTGCGGAAGAACTTGGTGGTAATGGCCAAGGTCTCGCCCTCGGGAACAGCGGATTCCCACACGGCAAAATACTCGGTGGAGAAATCGGGGAACTTGGTAAGTGCTTCGCCCTCGGTGGCATCCTTATCGGTAGCCCAGCCGAGGAAGTTATAGCCCTGTCTGGTGGGAACGGGAACCTCTGCCATGGTGTTGCCTGCGGAGCCCTTGAGCACCACATCCTCCGTCCAGTCGCCGCCGTTGGCATTCAGAGTAGCCTCAACGGGAGTGGTATACAGAGTAACAAAATCATCGGCGTTGGTATTATCAAGGTCAAGATTCCAGAGATAAGAATGCTCGCAGGCGCTGGCCTCGGCACCCTCTTCACCTTTGTTCACATAGAACCTGCCCTGCACATTGGAGCTGCTGGCTACGGTGCCGGGAATCAGGATAAAGTCACCCTTATTGACAGAGGGGGTATCCAGAACTTTAAGGTCAATCTCAACAATGAAGGTATCACCGTCATACTGAGCGGCGGTGGCTGCGTTGCTGGATACCTTTATCTGAAGGGGTTTATAAGTATTTGCCTGGTCTTGAGTAATCTGGTGAGTTGCAAGCATCAGGTTTTCAAGAATGGCGGTGTCGGCAGTAACTTCAGCCACATAGTGGTAGGGTGCGCCGTTATAAACGGTGCCCATGGTGAGCTTGTCGTTATTGCTGTAGGAATCGGTGAAAAAGTCGGTGTTATAGAAGAACAGCAGATTTGCCGCGGTGCTGTAAAAATCAGAATCCAGATAAACTCTGAGCGTTACATCATCGCCCTTTTCAACTTCCTCAACCTCAGTCCAAACGGAGCGGTCGCTGTTGTACTTACCGAATTTGGAAACAACGGTGAGCTTATTGGGCTCACTGCCCTCGGCAGTAGCAACGGTAACTGCACTGAACGCCATTATGAAAGCCAACAGGATAGCAACTAACCGTTTTGCTTTAGTCATAAGGTTTTCCTCCTTTTGAATTGGTGTGACCACGGGAGGCCACACCGCCCGGGGTCTGCAAGTTGTGTTTGCTTGCAGTGGCATCCCCCTGCCCCGCGGCATCATGCGCCGCAGGGCATCGGGATAGATTCATTACTGTTTACGGTTAATTGCTTATGCGTCTTTCACAAGGGTGGTCTGGTCGATTTCCGAATTGGCAACAATGTAGCTCTTAATAATGGCACAGTCGTCAAGAGAAACAACAGCGTCCTTATCAACATTGGCGGCCAGAGTCATAAGCGCATTGTACTGGTTGCCAAGGCCAAGGTCGGCGTCATAGGACCAGGTGGTTTCGAGGTTGAGCTCGGCGTTAAGCAGAGCAACATCAGCGGAGGTGATGAAACCGTCGCCGTTGATATCGCCGAAGATTACTACGGTGAAGGATTCCACAAGCTCATCGGTCACATTGTCGATAACATCAATCTTAGTGCCGGTGCCGTAGTAGTCATAACCGTTCACGGTCTTGGAGGGAGTAACAACCATTCTGCCATCGCCGGCAACAGCCACATACTTGAGCAGCTCGCTGTAGGTCATGTAATCGGCAAGGCCGTATACAAGCCAGTTGTCACGGTCAATCACGGTAGAAACGGTGTCATCATAGGGAATCAGGTATACGGGGTCTCTGTCATATTCTGCGGTGATGGTGAGGTCGTGTGCGGGCATGGTGCTTTCGCCGCCGGTGAACTCACGGAAGGTGTAGAATTCCACATCGGGAGCCGTGTAGGCAGGAACTTCATCGCCGTAGCGAACATCCTCAAATACCGTCAGCTCTTCGCCGGTAACACCGCTCTTGTAGATTACATCGTAGGTGTTGCGGGCAAATTTAACGGTCAGAACCGTGCTGCCGTCACCCTTAACGATATCGGTCAAAACGCTGTTCTCGGTATCCACATGGTAACCCTCGGGGCAAACTGCCGCAGCGTCATAGGTTACTTCCTTACCGATTTCGTCGTTGATGGTTTCGGGAGTGCCTTCACCGTAGGTGCCGTCTGCATTCATCTTGTAGGTAACAACGGTGTAGTCTGCATGGGTCTCGGCGCTGTAGGTAACGGTAACAGTCAGGTTCTCGGCAGGCATGTTGCCCTTAACTACAAGCTGGTCGGCATTGAAGCCGGTGATAACGGGAGAGGTTACCTCATAGGGAGCCTCGAATGCAAATGTATATTCGTAAGTCGCAGCAGCTTCTGTCTTGTCAGCATACAGATATTCAATGGTCAGCTTGTAGCTCTCTCTGCTGAACTTGGCAACAAAGGTCTTGCCTGCTACATCATTCATGGTGGGCCAGTTTGTAATCACGTCGCCATCGGCGGATTCAGCCCAGCCTTCGAATTTGAAGCCTTCCTTCTTGGGAGCGGGAACATCAGCGGCGCTGATGGCTGCGTCATAAGGAACGGTCTTGGTGAATGTCTTGCTGCCGTCCTCAAACGCGCCGTCACCGGCATTGAAGGTTGCGGTGCAGTCAACGGGAACCCACAAGCCATAGAAGAACATGGCAAGCTCGGGATCGTTGGCAATGGGGCCGTCCTCATTGAAGATTACCACATCTTCAGCGGTGGTGTCTTCATCGGGCTTTTCGGTTACCCAGCCGGCGAACTCATAGCCGGTCTTGGTCATGCCGGGCTCGGCATAAGCAATCACGGTGCCGAAATCAACGGGATCCAAAGCGAGAGGAGTCTTGCTGGCAGCGTAGTCGGGGAAGAAGAGCAGGTCAACGGGGTAGGGAGTGAATACACCGTATACATCCATGTCGTCGGTAACAGTCAGGCTTTCATCGGTTTCTTCACCGTCGGTGCCAACTGTCCACAGTTCTTCAAAGCAGTAGCCGTCGCTGGCGGCGTTATCATAGAAGATATCCATGATATCGTCGGCATCAATTTCATCCTCATAGAGGAAGGTCTCCTGATAGATTTCTTCCCACTCGCCATCGTCGTCAAGGCCGTAGAACTTGACAAGATAGATATGGTCGGAGAGGAAGCCTGTCACGGTAATATCACGCTCGGGCATAACGGTGGGGAAGGTGGTTTCGTCATAATCCCAGCCGCTGAAGTCCTTACCGTCAGGAGCCACATAAGTGGTGTTAAGGCTGATGGCCTCGCCGGGTGCATGGTTTTCGGTAAGCTCGGTAACCTCAACATCATCCACCTTGTAAATGATCTTATACTGGATAAGCTCATACACGGCGTAGAAGGTTGTATTGGCGGTGTAGTTGCCGAAGCTTGTGGTCACTTCGCCGTTTTCGGTGGCGGCCCAACCCAGGAACTTATAACCTGCGGGAGGAGTGGGTTCGGAGCCAATCTTGGAGATAGCGGTGTTGATAACGCCGGTGGTGGTGTTATCGAAGCCGGCATCCCATGTGCCGTCGCCTGCATCCCAGGTGGCGGTGTAGGTGATGTCTTCATACACAGCGTAGAAGGTTACATCCTGAGTGAAGTTACCGAAGCTTGTGGTAACTGCACCACCCTGAGTGGCAGACCAACCCTTGAAGGTCTTGCCGGTGGGTGCGGTGGGATCGGTGGCAATCTTGGTGATTGCGGTGTTGTAGGTGCCGGTGGTCTTGTTGTTGAAGCCGTCGGCATAGGAGCCTGCGCCTGCATTCCAGGTGGCGGTGTAGATGATGTCTTCATACACAGCGTGGTAGGTTACATTCTCAATGTAGGTGCCGCTGTTGTTAACGGGAGTGCCTGACTCATTAGCCCAGCACTTGAAGGACTTGCCTGCGGGCGGGGTGAGATTGGCGGGGGCGTTGAAACCGGAGCCCTTGGTGCCGTTGGTTTCTATGGTGCTGGTTTCGCCGAACTTACCGTCAACGGCATCCCATGTAATGGTAACAATAGTCTGGGTGAAAGCGGACAAATCCTCTGTGCCCATCGCGGCGGGAACAGCGGGATCCCAAGGAGTATAGGAGTAGCCTTCAACTTTGGGAAGGGCTCTCGGGGTAATGGCCTTTCCGTAGTAATAAGACTCTACCGTGCCGTAGGGAACATTATCAATGAAGTAAGTCAGGGTGTGCTGCTCGCGGGCATAGTAAATCTTAAGAGTAAGGCCGCTGTCGCCAACGGTGCCGGTGAGCACACTCTTTGTGTTATCCACTTTGAAACCGGTAGTGGGAATGGCCTCAGCGGTCACATCCACATCCACGGTAGCAGCGGTTCTGGTAGTGGTGGTAGTGGGGTTGGTGGGATAGTTGCCATCAACATCCATCTCATAGGTTTCCAGTGTGTAGGTGATATTTTCATATCTTGCATAGAAGGTTTTTGCTGCGGTAGCTTTACCGTAATTGGAAACAACTGCGCCGTCGGGAGTTTCTGCCCAACCGATGAATCTCTGACCAAGAGGAGCAAGAGGATCCTCGGGAGCGGTGATATCGGCATTGGGAGCAAAATCATTGGTTGTGCTCTTGGTGCCGTCGTTCCACTTACCTGCAACAGCATTCCAGGTAATGGTGTAGTTCTCAACGGGCTTATCTTTATAGATAGCAAAGTAGGTATCGGCATTGTCGCCGGTGCCGTAACCAATCTGAACAGCAGTAAGAGCATCCTCATAAGCGGTATCGGCGGAGGTTGACCATCTTACATCGGCAGTGGTTTTGCCATCGGGGGCTGCGGTTGCGGTGGGAAGGGCAGCGTTGGTGCCTACGGTGCCGGGTTCACTTTCGGTTGCGGAAAGAGTACCGCCGTTGGCATCAAATTTTACGGTGTTCTGAGTGGAAAG
>JAZRWZ010000226.1:0-8587 GCA_045599985.1 Acutalibacteraceae bacterium
CAGATTATGAATATCACGGCACAAACAGCAAGAGGAATAAACGGATTATAGACAAGCCCGATAGATGTGTCTTTGACTTTTTCATAGATTTTTATACCCGAAACTCCGAGAGCATAGATTGAAAATCCGCTGACAAGACCAATTCCGAACATTGAAAGAAGCTGAAGAATATATGATTTTGTCAGTTCCGAAACAGATGCCCCCACTGCCCGCAGTGTTCCGATTTCTTTTTTATTCTCTCTGATTCTCGCCGTCAAAGCGTTATTAATCAGGCTCGTACAGATTGTCGCCATGAGCAAAATAACGGAAATCAGCGCCGTGAGCAGGGTTCTGTAAGTCTCTTCCTCTTCCTGTTCCAGCTGATACACCGAGTTGTAACGCCCACCCGTGCCGGATACTATCGGTTCAATCAGCTCGCAGACGCTTTCGTCAATTTCCGGGGTGCATTCGGTATTCAGGTAAATGTCCAGCTCGGTGTAATGGCTTCCGAAGCCGAAGAGGCGGTAGCCCCGGTTTGTAGTCAGAATCCGGAAGTCGTTACCGGAAGAAGTGTCAACAATCGCGCCGATTTTGACCTTTCTCGTTACCCTTTCGGTGTACCTTTCGTCGTAAATCAAATCATTCGGGCAGCCCTCCGAGTCGCTGTAACGGTTATAAAGTACCGAAACCTCAACCTCGTCTCCGGCGTGCAAGTCAAGCTCCGCGCTTTCAATCAGAGTTACCCTTTCGTTCTTTGAAGCACCTATCCGGTGGTGTGAAAGGACATTTCCGTCCTTATCTACGGGAACCACAATCGGTTCAACACTCAGACCGATTTCATACATATCCTGGTAAAGCACCAGACCCTTTTTTCTGTTTGCCTCAAGAATGATTTCCTCGCCGCTGTTGAGCTTATCAATATCGATTTTGCCCTCAACAACACTTTTTTTCAGGGTGTTGATGTAGTCCTCCTCGGAAGCGTACAGGTTAATTTCCGAAAATTCGCCTGTCGGGCTGAATGCCTTTTTATAATCCTCTTTCGTAGTGTTTTTGCCGTAGCTTTCGTCGTACGTTGCCTCCGGATTGTCGGCAACCACCCGCTGATAATCCTCCAACCGAAGCTGTTCCATGATTTCGGCATAGTTCTCTTTTGTGAAGTCACAGAATTCCATATGCCCGCCGACAAACAAACCGGAAATGCAGTTTCCGTAATCGGAAATCCGCAGGTAATCCGATTCTCCGTCCACGGCAATAACCGCCTTGCGGAATTCGCTTCCGGACACTTTTTCGACATAGGAAGAGGTCAGAATATCGTTTGCGCTGTTTTCACTTACCCCAAATTTTCTCTCGCTGATTACATTGTTTTCATAGGGGGAGATACACCCATTTCCCATCATGATTTCGTAATCCGCGCCGGAGTCGTAGTTGTTATCTTTGATATAATTCACAAAGGAAAAGCCCAGCCCCGAAAGAAGGATGCACACCACAAGAATCACGCTCACTGCGGCTGTTCTGCCTCTGCCGAAGGTCATGCTTCTTTTTGCCATCAAGCCCGGCACGGTAAAGGTCTTTTGCGAACGAATCCTTTTATGCTTCATTTTCCGGGCAAGGTCAATATTTCTGACTGCCTGCATGGGCGAGATTTTAGACGCTCTGACAAGCGGAATCAGCGCCGCGAGCATTACGCAGGCAACGGAAACCGCGCCGCCGACGGCAAGCATTTTCCAGTCAGGCAGGAATAACATATCTCCGAGGAAGCTCACAAGAAACTTCGTGCCGAAGAAGGAAAAAACGAGGCTCACAGGTGTGCAGATAAGGGTGAGAATCAGCGCCTCTCTGCCGTAGATTTTTATTATCTGCCGTCTTGTCGTGCCGAGGGCACGCAGGAAGCCTATCTGCTTTTTGCGTTCAAGGAGATTTGTGTTAAAGGCGTTGACGATTCCAACACAAGATACAAGCATGAGCACCACCGCAAGGATGACAGCCGTCATGCTTGAGCCGGAAACATAGCCTATGCCGCCGCTTTGCGACATAAAAGTGATTATGAATCTGTCGTAGGTATTGCCGAGCACTTTTTTGTAGGGCTCATAAAAATCAAAAACATCGCCAATGCTTTGATCACGCCTGACAAAATCGTCACTGCAGTCGATAAATGTAACTCTCTGCGGCTTTCCTCCCGGCTCAATGCTTTCCTTTTCGCTTACAAACGCAGCCGGAAGCCATTTTAAATTCCCGCCGTAATAGTTTGCTACATTATTTCTGCGGTTTCCGATGATTCCCACAAGGGTATAGGTTTTACTCACGGAGTCAGAAAGGTAATCATTGCCCGACTGAACCTTAAGATTCAACGTGACTTTTTCTCCGACCTTTGCCTTGATTTTCATTCTTACCGCGGCGTCGCTTTCAATGGCGATTTCGCCCTCGTTTTCAGGGTACCTGCCCTCAATTACGCGGGTGTAATACATCTTATTTGCTTCGTCGCTCATTTTGGCAACACCTGCTCCGGCAGATTCGTCCTCGGTAAATACCAGCCCTAAGTTTTCGCCATCCGCGTAGTCCGTTATGCTCAGTTTTTTTATTCCGTCATTAATTATTTCATCGGTAAGGCCGTTGAAAATCAAATCCTGATATCCGACCTGACGGTAAGCAAGGTCTTTAAGCCCGTTTGAAATGCTCGAAATAAGGAACATTGACCCCGAAGAAAAAATCATCGCAAGGATTATGCCGATTATCATCAGGGTATATTGCTTTTTTCTTGTTTTCAAATTTCCGAAAGCAAGAGTATTTACGGTCGGCATTTTCATTTTGATTCCGCCTCCACTTTTGTATCACGCACAATTCTGCCGTCCTCCAGAGTAAGCACTCTGTCTGCCTGCTCCGCCACATGAAGGTCATGGGTTACAAGAATCAGCGTGATGCCGAATTCTTTGCTCACATATTTGAGCAGCGAAAGCACCTCCCTGCCGCTTCTTCCGTCAAGATTGCCCGTAGGCTCATCGGCAAAGAGAATATTGGGCTTGTTGGCAAGAGCCCGTGCAATGGCAATTCTTTGCTGCTGACCGCCGCTCATGGCGGAGGGCAGATGAGTCAACCTGTCACCGATACCCAGCACATCAATCAGCTTACCGATATATTCCTCATCCGGCTTTTTGCGGTCAAGCATAACGGGCAAAACGATATTCTCATACCCGGTAAGCTCAGCCACAAGATTGTAAGCCTGAAAAACGAAGCCAAAACGACGGCGGCGCAAAACGGAAAGCTGATTGTCGTTATATCCGCTTAATTTCTTTTCGTTATAGATGATTTCGCCGCTTGTAGGATTCTCCAATGATGAAAGAAGATGAAGAAACGTGGATTTTCCCGACCCGCTGGGGCCGGTAATGGCACAGAATTCGCCCTGCTCAAAAGCCACGGTAACTCCGTCCACCGCTGTCACCCGGTTTTCGCCGCTCATATAGATTTTACTTAAGTCTCTGCAAGAAATAATTGACATTCGCCCACTTCCTTTCATCGGCATCATAACATTTCAACCTTACGATTCCCTTACTTTTACATTAAGATTGGGTAAGAAATGCTTTAATTATTTGACATTGTGCCTCATATCCTCCATAATAAAATCATATAGAACGGGGGGATAATTATGGCAAAAATACTGATTGCGGAAGATGAAAAAAGCATTGCAGACGGTCTTCGTGAGATGTTTGAAAACAAAGGTCACGATCCATGCGTATTTTATACATTCAGCGATGCTGCCTTTGCCGCAACACATGACAGATTTGATTTGTTTATTCTTGATAATCTGCTGCCGGACGGTGACGGTCTTACGCTTTGCCGATTATTGCGAGGCAAAAATATTGCCACTCCCATTCTGTTTTTAACCGCCTGCGATGAAGAAGAACAAATCGTGGAAGGTCTTGACGCGGGTGCGGACGATTACATCACCAAGCCTTTTCGCATAAGAGAATTCTTGAGCCGTGTAAACGCCCTTCTGCGAAGACAAAACGGTTCCCCGGCAGAAAAAAAGGAAATCAGCCTGAATATAGATTATTACACCGTTACCAAAAACGGTACTCCTGTTGCCGTGACCCCCATTGAATTCAGACTGCTGCACACGCTGATGAAAAATGAGGGTATCATCGTTACACGCAAGGTATTATTGGAGCTGATTTGGGACGATAACGGCGATTTTATTGATAACAATACTTTATCCGTTCACATCAGCCGGCTGCGTGATAAAATCGGCCATGAACACATTGTAACCGTGCGCGGCATCGGTTACCGATGGGAGGATTAAGAAATGAAAATCCTTTATCCGGTGCTTTTGATTATTCTGTTTGCCGTATCCGCAATCCTTTTGGCCGTACTGATAAAAGAACGCAAACAGAGAAAGCATTTGACCCATTCCATGGAGCTTTTTCTTCAAAACGGCACACCAACCGAGTATTCCACGGCAGACAACAGCTTTGCCGTTATGCAGAATGCGGTGTGCGACACACAGCAAAAGCTGCTTTGGGAACGGGAACAAAACAAAGCCAATGCCGAAAGCTATTTGAATTTCACGGCAGATGTTTCTCATCAGCTCAAAACACCGCTTGCCGCCTTGCGGCTGCAATGCGAGTTGAAGGAGGAAGAAAATCCCGATAAGCACACCAAAACGGAGCTTGCCCTGATTGAGCGCATGGAAACACTTGTGTTCAGCCTGTTAAGGCTTCAGAAATTGCGCTGTGATGCCTACGAAATGCATTTTGATTGGTTCCCGGTGAGTGACCTGCTCAACGATGTAACTGAAGAGATCAAGGGCCTTTTCCCCGAAAAACAATATATCGTGAAAGGCAGCGCCGATGTTCGCTGTGACCGGGCATGGTTTTGTGAGGCACTCTCCAACATCATAAAAAATGCCGCCGAGCACACTGCTCCCGGCGGCAAAATCACATCGGAAATATGGGAAAGCGAACAAAGCGTGCAAATCACCGTGCAGGATAACGGCGGCGGTGTGGGTCAGGAGGAGTTAAGCAAACTTTTTCACCGTTTTTATTCCGCCCCCGACACATCGGCACAAAAAGTAGGCATAGGTCTTGCCATCAGCCGCGAAATCATCGAAAAGCACCACGGCACCGTTACGGCGGAAAACGGGAACGAAGGGCTGAAAATCCATATCTGTTTGCCGAAAATTGACGGAAGCGAAAAGTTAAAATGAAAAAGCAAGAGGGAGCCGATGCATCGACTCCCTCTTTACAATTACTTATTCAGGAATTTTTCGGTGAATTCATCCAGCTTTGCCTCATAGGTAACGGGGTCAACCTTGTAAGCCTCCGCATGGGCGGCGCCCGCAATCAGGAAAACATCCTTGTAAGGGGCGGAGCAGGCGTTATACAGCCGCCACACCATCTCGGTAGGCACAAAATTATCATTGTCACCGTGAACAAACAGCATGGGAATTTTGGCATTTGCCACGGACTGAAGAGGATTGGCCTCGGTATAGTGATAACCGTTTATCAGCTTGTTCCACACATCGGAGCCCCAAAGCACGGGATAACGGAAAATCCCCAGCACCTCAAGGTTGTGGTCAAACTGATCCCATGCACTGGTATAGCCGCAATCCGCAACGGTGAATTTCACATTGGAGGGCAAATCCGGGGAGCCGGTCATCATCATGACCGTTGCGCTGCCCATGCTCACGCCATGGAGGAAAATCTGAATATCCGGGCCGAAGGTCTTGTTCATGAAATCAAGCCATTTGAGACAATCTTTATACTCATGGTAACCGAAGCCGATATATTTGCCTTCGCTCTCGCCGGCGGCCTGATGGTCAACATAAAAAAGGTTGTAGCCCTTGTCATGATAATACTTGGAAAAATAGCGGTATTCTCCCCTGCCGGTGCTGCGGTAACCGTGGGAGCAGAACACATACACATCGGAGGGCTTCTCGGCAGGCAGCAAATAGCCCTTCAGCTTGAGGCCGCGGTCGCTGACCATCTCAAACTCCTGAAACTCCTGCTGATGGAACCAATCCAGCTTTTCCTGATTGGCGGAGGAGGAAATCTCTTTTGCGGGAGGATTCTTTTTGTTGAATACCTCGGCAAATTTACCAAACATCTTGGCGTCCCTGCCCATTACCTCGTAAAAGGTAAGGTACATCCCTGCGCCGAAAGCGCCTGCCAATGCGGCAGCAACTGTTTTTTTACCCATTCTGTTTACACACCTTTCTTATCATAATCAATCCATTGCATCTATGTAAGCAAGAAAACCGTCCAGCAGGCGGTTATTGCGCTCGTTACCGTCTTTATCGGAGCAGCCGTGCCACGCGGCGGCAACCTTTTTCTCAACACTGAACGCAACCATCTGACCTTTAGCGCCCGTTTTCACAAAAACCGAACTGTCACGGTGACGGGTACAGGCGTAATCCAGCGCCATGGCATCCTTCACCCATTGCTCGCTGATAATGCGTTTATCCTCAAAAACGCCGCCCATGGCATAGGTAAAGCCCAGCTTTGCTGCATCGTCGGAACGGCAGTAGAACCCGCCGCCTCCGATGGGATAACCCATGGGGCATTTGGCCATGGACCACTGACGGAATCCCAGAGGGCCCATCAGGTTTTTGCGGAAGAATTCCTCCGCATTCTCCCCTGCCGCTTTGGAAATGATGCGAATGAGCAGGTAAAACGCCTCATCGGAATAACGGCGGTAAGTGCCGGGCTCATGCTCAATGGGCAGAGAGAACACATATTTCAAAAAGTCGGGGCCGATTTTTTCAAGGTCATCGTCGTTATCCACATTATAGGGAATGGTATCCATGCCGGTTTTGTGCTGCATGGTCTGCTCTACCGTTACGCTGTGCCAGCGTGAATCCATACCGGCAGGCAGTTCGGATGCATCAAAAAAAGAGGTGACGGAATCTTTAATATTGATTTTGCCCTGTTCCGAAAGAATCCCCACAGCCGTACATACAAACAGTTTTGTAACGGAATGGCTGTTGTTGGCATAATTGCAATCGGGATATTTCCAGTATTCCGTACCTTTTTCGGTGATAACGGCACAGTCATACATCGGGTCCTTTTCACGAAGCACCGCTTCAAACAAAGGGTTCAACATCATCAATCCGCCTTTCTGTCCTCCAAACCGGGGTAATTCTCAACATAATCGGCGCTGCGCACCATAAAGGAATCAACATGCCACGGGTCGTCCTCGGTAATATCAATCACACGCCCACCGCGCAGGTCGTCATCGCA
Organism: Acutalibacteraceae bacterium; assembly: GCA_045599985.1. Lineage (GTDB taxonomy): Bacteria > Bacillota > Clostridia > Oscillospirales > Acutalibacteraceae > CAG-177. Next base: position 7,209 of record JAZRWZ010000226.1, read on the forward strand.
GTAGCCGTCATAATTCATGCCGCCGTCCATAGCCAGCCTGATGCCGAAGTACTCCCCTTCAAAATCATTGATATGGTCGTGGCCGCACACTACGGTTTTAACCTCCTGCCGTTCAAACAGCGCGTTGAAAAGGCCGCTGTTAACGGGCGAATTTCCCACGGATTCGCGGCGGATTCCCTTGTATTTACACTCCGCCACATTCTTGTAAACCACTACAAATTCGGGCAAAGCAATGTGGAATGCCATGGCGCCGGGAATTTTATGACCGCAGTGTTTTTGGAGCTGCCCGGAGGTTTGCCAATACCACATAATCTGCTCAAACCGAATGGCATCGTAGCTTGTGCCTAAATGGAGCGGATCGGGGAACTGATAAATTCTTCTGTCATCGGGAAAACCGTGCTCGGTCAGGTACTCCCGCATATCACGGTGAGAATCCAACAGCCACATATTGTATTTGATGTCATCGCTCTTTTCCGCCAGAATGGGCAGCACACAGTTGCCCGTTCCCGGTACCCAATCCGGGCCCGCTTTTGTTAGGCAGCAGGGAAATTCCTCAAAAACCTTTTGCTGGTCACAAACCTCAAAGCCTCTTTCGGCATCGTGATTGCCGAAGGTGTGCGCCCAGGGTATTTCGTGCTCTTCAAGGTAAGCGGTACAATCGGTCATAAAGCGGCGCAGGGAGTTTTCATCCGCCGCTCCGTCCTTCCACACGTTATCACCGTTAAAGATGACAAGATCCGGCGTTGTGTTTTTGACAACAGCCTCAATATCCCTTACAACACGGCGGTCATACTGATAGATTCCGTGCAAATCCGAAAAAATCAGAATACGGAATTTACCGTTATGAAAGCGCAATGTCCGTTTTAACTGCAATAAAGATTCGATTGATTCCATGTTTGTATTCCTCTGTGATAACTCAACAGGTATTATTTTGCAAGGCCGGAACGGTATACCGTCTTGTAAGGCGTGGCATCCTCATTCACCATCTGCACGCTGTCAATGCCGTATTCCTCCAGCACCTTTTGCCAGCGCTCCTCCATACCCTCGTCATATTCCACGGGCAGGAAGCCGCCTGCAAGGTAGGATTTGACCGCACCCTTGCGCCACTCATCGGTGGTAAGGTAAACATAGGGAACGCCGCTGTCATGAAGATGGTCAAAGGTAATCCAGTTAAGAATCTTTGCCAGTTTTTTGCCCCGGTAATCGGTGCGGATGGCAACCATGTGCATATCACCGGCATTGTCCTCTTTAACCACATAGGCGGTAACGGTACCGATATGCTCCCAGAGATAATCGAAAAAGAACACATCCCGCTCGGGCGCAATGTCGGGACGGCCGAGAATCGCGTTATCAAAGGCGGCGGTGCCCTCATCATCACC
>JAZRWZ010000227.1:0-4096 GCA_045599985.1 Acutalibacteraceae bacterium
GGCAACCATGACGGGCAAAACTGCATGAGCGAATTCTGGTGTGCCTGCCTTCTCGCCAATGCCAAACACTGCCTGTTCAAATTCGGCCCCGCCGGAATGGGCTACGGCAACTATGTTATCAACATCACCGAAAACGGAAAAATCGTGCACACCATCTATATGATGGATACCCATTCGGATGCCGGCGATACACCCAACGGCGAAATAAACGGCACCTACTATGACGGCCTGTGGGCAAACCAGATGGAATGGTACAGATGGGCAGTGGAAGGCACAAAGAAACTTGCCGGTAACAATGTGGAAAGCTCCATTTTTATTCACATTCCCCTTTACCAGTACCGTACAGCCTGGGAACTTGCTTATGATGAAGAAACGCAGGCTTTCAGGGATGAATATAAAGACAGTGCTTTCGGAGTAAAGCATGAAAATGTTGCAAGCCCCAACGTTGACAACGGTTTTTTTGATATTCTCAAGGAGCTTGACAGCACAAAGACCGTTGTGTGCGGCCACGAGCATATAAACGACTTCTCCATCCAATATGAGGGCGTTCTTCTAACATATTCCGTAAAATGCGGCCCCGGCTGCTACTGGGAAAAAGAACTCAACGGCGGCACAAAGCTCTGCATCAACTCGGAGGGCGGCGTTGCCCTTGAACAGCTGTTCATCACCCCCGAGGAACTCGGATATTCCTTCTGATGAGGCATATTGAAAAATTATCTAACTGAATCTGAACATGAAAAAGTGCCGGACAGCAAAACCCGGCACTTTCTTTTTTATCTGTAGATTGAAACGGAATCAATGATAAATTCCGTTTGGATTATCTGACCGCCAACGGGAATCGTGATTGTATTTGCTGTTTTTTCATGGTATACTGCCTTTGAGGTGACTGACTGTGAAAATGAAAAAAATACTCTCTTTTTTCTTCGCTTCCCTTTTCGCGGTTTCCGTATTTTCTGTATCGGTACAAGCCGAGGGAATCGGTGCCTGCACCCACATGGCTCATGGCCGCAATCAGGCGCAGACCTGCGCCGCAGCCGTAAATGCCGACTTGCCCATTATCCGTGACGAGGTAAACTGGTGGACGGTGGAGCCCGTAAAAGGGCAGCTCTCCCTGCCCGAACGCGCAAGATGGGTGGAATCCGCAGCCCAAAACAATATTCAGAGCCTTGTGGTATTGACCTACGGTAACCCGATTTATGAATACGGCACGGCAACACAGGCCGAATTGGATGCAGGCGGCCCCCGGGACTGCGTTATGCCCGTGCGTGACGGCAATCCCGAAACAACTGCAGATGACGAATACTTTGATGCCTATATCCGCTATGTGGATTTTGTATCCAAAACACTGGCGGGCAAGGTCGCGGCCTATGAGATATGGAATGAGCCCGATATCAGGGGCTTTAACACCAGAGATGCATCCGGCGCAGATTATGCCCAAATGTTAAAAGCCGCCTATCAAACCATAAAGCAAAATGACCCCGATACTGCCGTGCTTGGCGGCTCGATTGCACTGCACACCGAGTTTATTGATGCCATGATGCAGGCCGGCGCAGGGTCCTATATGGATGGCTTATCCGTTCACTACTACCTTGCCAAGGATGCGCCCGAGAAGCAGGCACGCAAAAGGCTGGACAAATACAGAGATGTGCTGGTGAAATACGGCTATGAAAAATTGCCCGTCTGGCTTACGGAAACAGGCTGGGCAAACAGTAATGTTGACGAACAGAACCAAGCCCGATACATTGTGCGCAACGCCGTGTTTTATGACGAATTCCTGCTGGATTACGGCATAGAGGGGCAGTATTTTTCCTACGAACTGCAGGACAGCAGCATCACAACGGCCGATAAAAATACAGAGGCGTATGAAAATTCTTTGGGGCTTTTCAAAAACGACTTTACGCCGAAGCCTGCAGCAGAAGCGGTGAAAACCTTTAACACCCTGACGGCAGGGAAAAGCCTGACCGCCCTGGAGCAAACAAGGTACGGCCTGTTTTATCAAAAGTCCGCCTATACTGCAACCTATCACCAAAACGGCAAAACCGTATATGTTATTTGGGCGGAGTCGGATTTCGATTTGGAAATCAACCTCCCCGACGCGCATATCACCGTTTATGATATGCAGGGCAATATCATCGAAGAGAATGTTCCGGGCGGCACAAAGCAGATAAGCGCATCCCCCTCCCCGGTTTACATTGCCTTTGACGGTGACCCGGTGAATACCGAGCAGAATATTTTGCAAATAATCATTGCGTTTTTCAAGAACATATTCAGGGTGATTGCCAACGGTTTTGTAGGCTGGTAATACACGAATCCAATCATATAACTTTACATCACAAACAGCATGAAAATACCCACCGATGAAAAATCCGGTGGGTATTATTTTTGTGCGTCAAGCAGGGCTTTTTCGGCTGATTTTTTACAAATCCGTAAACAGGTTATTGCAGCAGCGCATCGGTCACATAGGGCTTCCACTGCTTTGTATTCAAATCATAGGCGCCGAAGCCCGCGCAGTATTCCCAATAGGCATATGGCAGATGATTTTCTTTCAGGCAGTTTACCGCATCGGTAAGAAACGCATTTACCTGAGTTTCTTCAACCTGTTTCAGGTATACACCGATTTCACCCACTACAATCTTTGTGCCGTGCTTTTTCTCATACTCGGCGGCAATCTTAACCGCTTTTGCAAACGCTTCTGCCACTTCATCGGAATACGGCACTGTTTTGTCGAAGCCTTCAATCCATTCCGCACCCTGATGGGTAAACTCCATGGGCGAGTAGTTATGAACATCTATCACCAGATACGGGTCGCTGTGCTTGATAAACAAATCCTTCAGCGTGGATGAAACATTCAGGTTTCTCGAGGCAAGAACGATGATTCTGTCTTCATCAATCTCACGGATGGCGGCGGTTACCTTATTCTGTATGTAGTTCCACCTTGTCCGGCTCATTTTTCCGCTTCTGTTGTCCGGCTCATTCAGGATTTCGAGCATAAGCGCATCGGGGTAATCCTTGTATCTTTCCGCAACCTGCTGCCATACCGAAACAAGCTTTTCAATATTTTCCGGTGAGGGGTCGTTATTAAGAGCCTCCCAGTTATGAAGCTCAAGAATAACTGACAAGCCGGAGTCAAGAGCATAATTCAGGGTTTTATCAAGGTTATAAGCGGCGCTTTCGTTCAGCAGACCGTTATCATCCAGCATACAGCACAGATTCGCCGGAAGTCTTATGAAATCAAAACCTTTGCCGCTGATGTTTTCAAAGGTTGATTTTTCAAGGAACATTTCGCGGGACCATCCCGCATCCATGCCGGTAACATTGATTCCCCTGCCAAGCGAATCCTTTACCGCAATTACATTTTCGTTTACTTCCTCAACGGAGGAAAGAAAATAGCGGACGATACTTCTCACGCCGTCAAATAATGAGGCCGCCTTTTGGAAGAAGTTCATTGTCGCTTCGGCTGCCGTTTCGGGAGGAACAACATCCCGCTTTATGATTTCAAACGATGTTTCGCTGAGCTTACCGAGTTTGAGGGCAGGCCTTACACCCGTGCCCGTAAAGCAGGTGAAATACGGATACACGTTGTAATAGTAGTTATACCCGTAAATCGTACCGTCGGTGCACACACTGCAGGCGGCATGGCTCCAATCGGAGGGTGAACGAAGGCGCCAGTATGATTTACCCTCTGTTTCAAAAAGTCCCTGACATTTTGCGTAATCGGTGCCCCGGGCGATTTTGGAGGCATCGTCTTTCCAGTAATCGGTATTTTTCACTTCAAGCGCGGAGGGAAGAAATACCTTATCATAAATATCCTTCCAAAAATCATCCATGTAATTCACGGTGATTTTCTCTTTTTCCTCTGCGGTAAAAGCGGTATCGGCAAAGTCGCCGTTTAACCAACTGCGGATGCTGCTGTTGACATAATAGTTGGAAAAATCATAACTCAGGGTATCCATGAAGTAGGCCGAACCGTTGAAGAAAAGGAAATTGCTGAACGGCTGCGAGTCTATGACGGATTCGCACACAACATAGCCCGTTTCGCGGTCAAGCACTCTCCATTCAAGGGGTTCGTATTTAAACCAGTATGTTTTTCCGCACT
>JAZRWZ010000228.1:0-3840 GCA_045599985.1 Acutalibacteraceae bacterium
TAGGCGCACAGGGTATCCTGCTTTGCCGTGATTTCCGTGGCCTTGCCGCCGGGGCACACGGTGGCTTTCCATTGCCCGGACCAGCCGATGCCCAAATCAAAGCCGAATTTCTCGCCGCAAATGTTGAAATAAGAGAGATAATTTTGGGTGGAGCGGCCGTTTGCGCAATCAAAAATGTATCTTTTACCCTGTGTTGAGGCTTTATAAAGGGTAAAGTCATCGGGATTGTTGCTGCTGCCCTTGCTGAAATACAAATCCGCTTTGCCTGTGTCAAAGCTTGTTTCCACCGCATAAAAATCGTGGATGACGGGGGAATCCTTTTCGGCGGTGTTTTTCAGGCTCACTTTCCATTCGCAGGTGGCGTTCTCTTCGTAAAGGGTGGCCTCAACTTCGGCGGTCAGGCCGTATTTGTCGCTTTTTGCGGTGATAAGGGTGGTTTTGCCGCCGCGATAAACGGCACCCACCGCGCTTTCTTCGCCCTTGTTAAAGGTCCAATCCTCAAGGGTGGAACGCAGGGCTTTGAAGCCGAAACCGAAGTTGTAGGCAGGGGCGGTGCCGTTGACGCCTGCATCAACAATATTCTCGCGGAACCAGTCGGCGCAGAGCTTTTTCTCCGCTTCCGTAACCCTTGCCTCCTCGGCGCTGATGGGCGAGAAAGTGAAATCACGGGAGCTTTTGCCGATAGGGTCGGGGCTTGTGAAAAATGCGCCGATATTCGAGAATACGGTTAAAATGCTTAACAGAACGGATACGATGATGTTCACAGGATTGCCTCCTTATCATACACGATTTCCAAACCCTCCGGTGCGGTGATGACGGGGGCTTTCCCTTTTTGCAGGCGCAGCGCTACCGTGCCGCAGGGGGTGGGAATATCGATATTCGCAAAGTCCAGTTCATAAAGATTCGGTTCAAATGCCAGTTTCTTCATGCCGGGCTCCAATATCTTCATGCCGGTAATGGCGGCGGGGAGCTGATAGGCCACGGTGCCGCCCCAGGCGTGGGAGTGGTCAAAGCGGTAGCCGGGCTCGGGGGCAATCCAGCCCTCCTTTAACCCCTTGTCACATTCGTTTACCACCTGCGTCCAGCGCTCCGCAATCAAAAAGCCGTAACGCCCGAACAGATTGTATTTGCGCAGGGCACACATGGCCCAGTGCATGAAGTAGGGCTGAATATCCTGCAGGGAATCGTCAAACAGCACTTTTTCCAGCAAATCGGCACATTCTTTTTCGGGAAGCAGGCCGAAAAGGGAGGCTAAAATGTTGGGGTATTTGGAAAAATGGATTTTGTTTTCGTTATGGGGGCAGTAGCCCTCGTCGTTGCCGTAGGGGTCACCCTTGCCGTCCGTGAACAGGCCTTTTTCACTGTTGTAGAATTCACGGCGGAATGCGGGGAGGAAGGCGGCACGGGCCTGACGGATTTCGTTCACCTTTTCCTCATTCTCCAAAAAGCCGTAAATGCTTTCGGCAGCCTCCAAAGCGCCGTAATAGTAGGCATTCAGCACGGTTTGCCCCAGATATTTGGGCGGGTGGTGCATGGAGTAACCGTCCATGACCGTCCAGTCAACAAACATAAAGTCGGGAGGCGTTTCAATCACGCCGCTTTCCCCTTTGTAGGATTCAAAACGCAGCAGCAGGGCTTCCAGACCGGGCAGGCAATAGGTGAGCAGGGCTTTGTCACCGTTTAAAATATAGGTGTCCCGCAGCATCATCACCCAGATTAAACTGTAAGTGGTGTGGAACATGATGCCTTTATTTTCATAAAGCCAATCGGCGGTCCGCATCACATCAAAGGCGGAAAGGCGGGTGTCACCGAAGCAGTAAATGTTCATCAATGTTTCGATGTAATAATCGCCGGTGCAGGCCAGCAGCTCCTGATGCTTGGTGCTGTCCAGATGCAGGGATTGCCGGCAGATTTTAAGGGTATGGCGGCACACATCATAGATTTTATTGTAATCGGCGCTGCTTGTTTCAAAGCGGCCCTCGGCGGCAACAGGGTACCAGGGGGCAATCAGGTTAAGGGAAACGGTAAGGGGCGTGCTTTGGGGATTGGCAATCTGCAGCTTGACCTGACCTGCCGAACCCTGACGAAAACCGATGTAACCGTCTTCCCCGTCAAAAACAAAATGCAGGCGGTCTTCCTCCTGCCCCTCGGATTCGCAGGTAATCACGGTGATTTCGCATTTGCCGCTGACGGTAAGGTGCGGGTAAACGCCGTATATCTTATCCGGCATAACGGTGGTTTCTTTTTGCGAGCCGCCGGGAACCGTGATGACCGTATTTTTGTCAAATACACGGTTCAGGGAAAGGGGAGGAATGGGAGCGGCCTCGGCCGACCAGATATCATCGGTTTGTACTGCGGGGGAAAATTCGCCTTTGCCCAGTTTGCCGTTGTAGTGAAAAAAGTCCGTAAAGGCGGGCACGGGTCGACAAAGCCATGTGCTGTCTGCGGCAATGGGGGCTTCGGTGCCGTCGGCAAACAGAACGGTGCCCTCGGCAAAAAAGCCGCCGCGGCCCCGGGAATAATCGGTCAGCACCTGAGGCAGCAGCCGTACCAAGGAAAGAAGGGTGAAGCTTTTGCCGGAGCAGGGGAAGGAATGGGTGTTGTAATAGTGCTTCGGGGCAGGGCGGTTGCGCAGCAGAAAATCACCGCCGGCAGCCGGAGGGCCGATGCCGCACAGTTCCCCGTTGAGATAGAGCTGATAAAAGCTGTCGCCGCTCACCTTCAGGTTTACGGCTTTGATTTCTTTTTGGAAGCAATACTCTTTGTAAAATTCCGCCACACAGTAGTGCCAGTGGAGCAGGTTTTCACGAAAGCCTCCCGGCATACCGTTGATGGTGGGGTAGTTGAACTGGTATTGTGGATATTTCTTTGGGTCAAGCCAGATCCATGCCATAAAGTCACCGCCCGTTATAATATTAAAAACATTATATAGTACAGCCCCCGGGTTTGCAAGAATGAATGGAAGAATCATCCGAAAATCCGGGCGCAAAAAAGGCAGCGGAATTTTTGGTTCCGCTGCCTTTGATAAACAGGTCAGGATTGTTTGTTTTTGGATTCAATTTCCTCACGGGTCTTGAAGCCGTTTTTCACAAGAAGATTGTTGATGCGCTCAACGGGGTCAAGCAGCTTGCTCACGCTCATATCGTGGTTCAGGGTGTCGATGATATAGGCGCAGTACTTGGAAAGGTCAACCTCCACATACCACTCTTTCTGCTTTAATTCGGGCATTCTGTAAACCAGATTGGTGGTGAAGACCTTGTCGATGAAGCCGTCTTTATAAGCCTTGTCAAAGGTGTCAAGACCGTTGCAGAACAGACCGAAGGCGGTGCAGATGAAAATGCGGCGGGCCTTGAGCTCTTTCAGCTTTTTGGAAACGTCAATCATGGAATCGCCGGAGGAAATCATATCGTCAACAATAATAACATCCTTGCCCTCCACATTGTCGCCCAAAAACTCATGTGCAATAATGGGGTTGCGGCCCTTCACCACGCGGGTGTAGTCACGCAGTTTGTAGAACATACCCAGCTCAACGCCAAGCACGGTGGAGTAGTAAATGCAGCGGTGCATACCGCCCTCATCGGGGGAGATAATCATCAGGTTGTCTTTGTCAATCTTGAGGTTTTCCACATTCTTGACAAGAGCCTTGATCATCTGATAAACGGGGGAGACGTTTTCAAAGCCGTTGAGAGGGATGGCGTTCTGCACACGGGCATCGTGAGCGTCAAAGGTGATGATGTTGTCCACACCCAAACGCAGGCAAAGCTCCTGCAGCATGTCGGCAGCGTCCAGACTCTCGCGCCCGGAGCGCTTGTGCTGACGGCCCTCATACAGCATGGGCAT
>JAZRWZ010000229.1:0-6568 GCA_045599985.1 Acutalibacteraceae bacterium
CGGCGATATGTGGACGAACCTGTTTGAATCCCCGTGGCAGACCGACGCATGGAAAGAAGCCTATCCGCAGATGCAGAAATTCAGCGATGATTTTGACGATACCGACAATCCCGATTTTGTTCCCAACCCCGCATACAGCGATGTGAAAAACAACATCATCGTGAACATTCCGGGAACCATAGGAAACCTCAGCGATGCGGCAAACAGATTCAGCAATATTTCGGACAACGGAATTTACAAAATGAAAGACCGTGACGATGTTTTTGAAGATGCCGACAACGGCAATTATACCCTCAAAAACGCACCCGACGGGTTTGAACAGATTCCTTTCGATAAGATAGGCAGATATTAAACCGCAGCATGAAATAAATCGGCAGCCCTCCGAAAAAATCCGGAGGGCTGCTTTTTTATCTGCTCAAGTGAATCTGTGAATATTAGTATTACAATCGGAATTGATGATCAGGCCTGTGATGGATATCATTGCGGATAAGGCTGTGCGGTGGAAGTCGGGCCGTAAACGCTGAGCGTATACCCGTCAGATGTCGGTACAAATCTGCATCTGTCAATACAAAGCTTACGGGCATGAATCCGGGTGGTTGAATAGTGGCAGTGATAGGCAATGATAAGCTCCTCTCCGTCGGGAGAAGTCGTAAAGGAATGATGCCCGGTGCCCACCAGCGGCCCGCATTTTTCAAGAACGGTGCCTTTTCCGGTATATTCACCCAACGGAGAATCCGACACGGCAAGTTTGACGGAATAGTTATGGTCGGTATAGCCGTTTACGGAATAGGTGAGGTAATACTTCCCCTGATATTTCAGCATGAAGGGCCCTTCATTCACGCCGCCCTCGTTGCTTTTGCAGGTAGTGAGCCGGGTCATAGTTTCCGTTTCTATGGTGCTGAGGTCCGGCTTCATTTTACAGCCCCAGATTTCGCTGCCGGTTTTGCCGAAATACGCCATGTACAGGTATATTGAGCCGTCGTCGTCAAACAGAAAATGGCCGTCAATGCAATTATCCTCAAGCAGGTAACTGTCAGCGGTTTTTCGGAAAGGCCCGGTGGGAGAATCGGCAGCAGCCAATGCGATATGCTCATCGGTACTGTAAAGCAGATAATATTTTCCCTGATACTGATAGACCTCGGGTGCCCAAAAATCACCGTTTCCGAAAATTTCACCCTTTCTTGCGCAGAAGCCGAGGCTTTTCCAGTTTACAAGGTCCGTTGAGGACGATACACGGAATCCGCTGCCCGCATCCGTTGTAGCATACAGGTAGTAAGTTCCGTTTTCCTTCAGTATGTACGGGTCGGGAGCGTTTTCATAAACGGGATTCATATATGTTTTTTCGTATTGCGGGATTTCGGCAGGCTCGACTTCAAAATTCCGATATCCGTCCTGCCCGCAGAATACACCGTATCCGTTTTCTTCTGCTTCGTAATACATATCAAAAACCGGATAGGAATTTGTATCATACACATTGTCCGCAAGATAACACAATACCCTGCCGCCTTCAAAAAGCACCTTCATCCCATAAAAATGATCCGCTTTGATATCGGCGCTCTTTGTGCCCAACATACTGTATTCGCCGTTTTCCGCCTTGTAGAGGAAGGCTTTGCCGAAATCGGGGTTAATAACAAACAAGCCGAAACTGTTGTTGTCGGCATCCATTGCGAATGCAAGCCCCGTGTATGCGTTTTTGACCGCCTTTATTTCGGCGCTTGCCATTCCCGCCTCATTGCTTAATTTTATCGCTTCATTTTTCCCGGATTTTTTCACGGAATAACGGCATTTTACGGTAAATTCTATTTCGGTATTATCGTACAACACCTTGACGGTTCCCAATTCCGCCTTTTTCTGCCCGACGGAAATGAAGAAATGCTCAAAGCCGTACTCCAAAGTTGTGTAAGCGAGAGTCAGCGTTTTATATGCGTGGGCCAGCCAAAGGAAAAAACTTCTGATGGGTTTTACGGCATCAAATTTTGAGGCAAAATCCAGTACGCCTTCATCCTCCAGAACCCGGAAATCCCCGCTGTAATCATCATGGAATGATTCAACAAAGCGCTCGGTTGCCCCGGGAGTCAGGTAGTATTCCGTCTGCGGATAGTCCAGCCAGATGCGTATATCCGAAAATTCATCAAGTGAAGTGTTTTTTATTGAAGCCGTGATTTTGATTTCTTCGCCTTTTTCGTAGGACTCCTTTTCCGAAAACACCTGACATGAAAAAGGAATGGCAGAATCCGCCCCAACTGCAAAAGCAGTATGCGGTAAGGTTGAGAATATAAGAAGAACGGCAAGAACAACGCTGAAAAATCTTTTCATAATGAATCCTCGCTTTCAATAATTCCGATTTGTTGAAATTATTATACTGTCTTTTCTCGGATATGACAAGATGCTCACGGCCATTTGCCGACGAAAGGAAAAACAGCGCACAGATCTGCCGATGCAAATCTGTGTGCTGCTTTTTTCGTACATATTTGCCACAAAAATTAATTCTTACGGGTCATTTTTTCAACGCCGTTGTGAATTGCTTTGAGGGCAAGGCTGATGAGGAATGTGCCAAGGAGCATAATGACAATGGAGAGGTACCATTTGTTTTCAAGAATGCCGCTGTTGAAGCTGTAAAAATCCTCCCAGCCGCCGTTTTCCTGCCCGAGAATCAGCACCATCACCACATACACCGCGCCGTAAACAACCGTAGGGATAAGGCCCGAAAGCATTTCTTTGAAGCTCATTTTTTTCTCCGCCTCAAAAACAGTGCAGGCGGCAATCGCAAGCAGAGGCGTAATCAGATGCAGGAAGAAGCAGCTGCCCGAAATCATCATCTTAAACGAATAAACCGTGCTGAGGAAAAAGCAGGCGGTAATCATGGTCAGCGTAACGGAAACGGTGCCCATAAATTTCAACAGCCTGATACCATCGGGAACCTTTGCGTTGATATTCTTTATCCTTTTGAAATTGAACACAAGCATTACGGCAGAGAGTACCGCTGCCAGAATGTTGGAGTCAACGGTAAAAAAGCGGAAACTATCCGTGCCCTGAACCATCATATTTCCGTCACCGGTTCCCGTGTAAAACGTGGAAACGGCATAGGCCGTAAAGCCCACGATAAGCAGATTGAGAATGAGTGAAATCACATTAAAAACCTTTTTCTTTTTTTCCATATTCTTACCTCTCTTCGGTTTTTTACCATTGTAATACAGCTTCCCGGTGTAATCAAGAAAAGAATATTGGCGGTTGGATATCCCTTTTTAAATCCTTATTTCGTGAGATAAAGAGATTATATTATTCAACACATTTCAAAAGCAATACACCGTGAGCCGGAACGGTCAATCTTGCTATCGGTTCGGAGAAACATATCGTCGAAGCATTACCGCTCCATACATCTGTCATCCGTTTTCCCGCAAGGGATTTCGGAACGGCAACATCAATCGCCCTTTCAAATTCCGCGCGGTTAAATACGGCAAGGTAATCGGAATTCCCTGCTTTCGAGTGCCAAATCTGGGTATCGCTGTCGGAAAGCAGGATTTCGGGATTGCCGTGCTGATTTAAGGCTATGCAATCGGGCTGGGTCTGAACAAGCAGAAAATCATCGGTATTTCTCAACAGATTGCAGGTGAGGAACAGCGGGCTTTTGGCAACGGAAAACAACGTCATCAGGGATTGTATTTCTTCCCCTGTAAACCGGCAGATGCGGGGTGTGTCGCCGCTCACATGGGGATTTTCGCATATCCAGCCGAGGGGCAGCATATCCCCGTCCGGCCAGCCGCCGTGAATAAAGCGGTGCCATTCCGCAAGCTTGTCAAAGCACCGAGTAAAGTTCTTTTGGTCATCCCAGAAATCCCCCGTTATGCGCCACATGGTGCTGTGAGCCGCATAAAATCCGGCATCATCGGTTTGGGCATGATTTCCCGGGGAAAGGGAAAGCACCATATCCCGCCCGCACTTGTTGATTGCGTTCTCAATAAACAAGATTTCCTGCCTTTGAAGCGGGCTGCCCAAATCGTCATATTTGATAAAATCCACATTCCATTCGGCAAATTGAGATACGATACCGTCATACCAGCTTTGGGCGCAGGGGTGGTCCGTTTTGATTCCGTACCATCCGTTTGAATTCGACCAGGAGCAGGGGCTGCCGTAATCAATAATATCGTCCACAAAAATGTCGGTATTTTTGACCTTACACCCCCGGCCGATGACGTGGGTGTTTATCCCCCGCATCATGTGAACGCCGAATTTCAGCCCCAGACCGTGGATGTAATCCGAAAATGCCAACATCCCGTGGGGGAATTTGATGCCATCCGGCTGAAGCCTTCCGTATTCGTCAAAGCTCCACTCCCCCGTGGCATCGTTACAATACCACAGCGCATCAATCACAAAATATTCATAGCCCGCTTTCAGCAGATGCCGGCTCATATATCCGGCGCTTTTTTTGAGAGTATCTTCATCGGGCACGCCAAGGTACACATTCCATGTGTTCCACCCCATGGGCGGTTTTTCAGAGTGAACAAGCATATCCGTTCTCCGTTATTTTGAAATATCAAGGGCTTACAAAACCGAATTGAAGTTTGACGATGTTAATTACTCATAAATCCTCGCCGAAATCCGGCATGGTGAGAGTATCGTAATCAATGCCGAGGGCGGGGCACACGCTTTTGAGCACCGCCTTTGTCATAACCTCTCTGCCCAAAGGAGTGTTGAAATGAGTTGCATCCGAAAAGCAGGTTTCATCCGGCACGGCATGCAAATCGTTGATTGCGATATCACGGCTTTTCAGCGCATCCAGTGCCGCGGCGTTGAGGGCTTCGATTTCGGCATTGTGCCTGTGGAGCCAATAGCCGTACCGTGATTCGAGCACCGGCGTGGAGGTGGCAAAAATCTGTTTTGCATCAGGGTAAAGGAACCTGAGCCTGTCACAAATTCTAACAATATAGCGGGCATACACATCGGGCGGGGTCACCGCCTCATCCTCCGCAAAATGCGCCGCATCGTGGAGCCCCGCATTCCAATGCACCACGGCAAGGTCGGCACCAAGGCGCATTTTGTCCTCCCAATCGCCCAGGGCATAGTAGGTGTAAGCGGCAAAGCGGCAGTTTTCCGCAGGCCAGTAAACCAGAGCCTTCCCCTTCAGTGCCTCACGCACATAGGGGGCATAGCCCATTCGGATGGAGTCACCGATGAGAAACAGTTTTTTCAGCGGGAATGTATTGAATTCAAGGCTTTCGGCGTTCATTGTCACAATATCGGTTTCTTCCCCGGCAGCGCATTCTTTCACATGGGATGCGCCGTTCATCTTGAGGGAGTAACGGCAAGCCGCCGTATACCCGATGCGCGCAAACACCGGCTCTTCGTTATCCGTGCATTTGAAATTGCGCACGGTAAAATCCCTGCAGTTTGTTTCCAGCACAATAAGCGCTTCATCTCTGATTTCATGGCTTACCGAAAGGCCGTCCACGGTGATGTTTTCCACCTTACCCACACCGTCGGGGAAATCCTTTTCGTCAAACAGAGGCACACGGCAGTTGCGCGCAGCATCCAGATTGATGGCACGCCCCCTGCAGCGGCCGGTAATATTCTTAACCGTCACATTTCGGATTTGGTTGAAAACACTTAAAAGGCGCAGGAAGCAGTGGCAATAATCGGAATGTATATTTTCAACGGTGATATTTTCGATGGGTCCGCAAACGGTATCAAAGCATTCCTGACGCTTCATGGCATCATCGGCGTTAAGGGCAATAAAATCGTCATTGGGTGAGCCGTATTCTCCCACAAGATTTCTGATGACAAAGTTTTTGCAGTAACCCGCAAGATGAATGCCATCCTGATTGGCGGCGATTCTTTCGGAGGCAAAGCGGATATTCTCTATTTTCACATTTTCGGCCTCGCAAAAGCGGGTGTAATAGCAAAGGGCGTTCTTGAGGGTGAGGCCGCAGAGGGAAAGGCCGCTTACCTTTCGGAAATTGAGAAGAACGCCGGTGGTGGCAGAGGGGTCAAAAAGGTCTTTGCCTCTGTCCTCCGGGCAGCAGCTGCCGTCCCATATGCCTCCGGCTATGCTGATATCGGTGTTACCGTTTGCGGTATCGGCATTGGAAAGAAGAAAATCATACCGGCCGGTTTGGGTGTGCTCTTTTCGGAAAAGCCTTGCGCCCTCATCGGCAAAAATATGGGTGTGGGATTTGATTTTTAGGGTATCGCCCAGCAGGTATTCCCCCGCGGGAATGAAAATATCGCCACCCCTTTCGAGGGCCGCATTTATCGCCGGGGCATCATCCGTTACGCCGTCACCCACCGCACCGAATGCTTTGATATTCAACCGTTCATCCATTCCGGGTTCTCCTTTTCGGGAATTTTATCTGAGGTATAAACCTATTATAATCGCTTTACAGACCGAGTGCAAGAAATGAAAGGAAAACTTATGGGGAATGGTTTTATCCGGCGGTTATTTGACTCTTTTGATTTCTATCATTTCAATATTATAAACCCCCGGGCTTCACATCACCGTGAAACCCGGGGGTTTTACTTGTTTTATGTACTTTTGGTCGGCTTATGCTTCCTCTTCGTTATTGAGGTTGGC
>JAZRWZ010000230.1:0-2800 GCA_045599985.1 Acutalibacteraceae bacterium
GACAAGGCTCAGCCCGAGCTTCTTGAAGAAGTAAACAAAATCATTGCCGAAATCAAAGCAGACGGCACTTTTGATGACATCTGCAACCACTATTTCGGTGATGGCACTCCCGTTGCCGTGAAGTCCGGCGTAGTTGATGCTGCCAAGGATCAGCTCGTGGTAGCCACCAATGCCGCTTTCGAGCCCTTTGAGTACACCAAAGGCGACGATTACTTCGGCATCGACATGGAAATTGCCGCTCTTATCGCCGAAAAGTTGGGCAAAGAGCTGGTTATCAGCAACATGAGCTTTGACGCTGTTTGCCTTTCCGTCGGTCAGCATAAAGCCGATATCGCCATGGCCGGCCTTACCGTAAAGGAAGAGCGCAAGGAACACGTAAACTTCTCCGACTCCTACTACATCGCTTCCCAGAAGTTGATTGTTAAGGGCGATGACACCTCTTTTGACGACTGCACCGCCAAGGAGCAGGTTGAGGCCAAACTGGCCGCTCTTGATCCCTCCATCAGAATCGGCGTTCAGACCGGCACCACCGGCCAGTTCTATGTAGAGGGCGACGAAGGCTTCGGCTTTGCCGGTCTTCCCGCAGAGGCTGTTCCCTATGCCAACGGCTCCCTTGCCGTTCAGGATCTTATCAACGGCAATGTAGACTTTGTTATCATTGACTCCGCTCCCGCAGATTGCATTACCGCCTCTATCAATGCTCTTGCATAAGATAACGCAATAATGTTGAAAAAACTGCCCGGGCTTCCACTCGGGCAGTTTCTTTTAGTTGAGGTTTTACCATGAATTTTCAAGCTAAAATTGATAAATTTCTTGAAATACTGATTGACTACAAAGGGTATGTCAAGGTGATTCAGGGCCTTGAAAACACCCTGAAAATCGCCGTTATCGGCCTTGTCATCGGTATTGTCATAGGCACCGTGATTGCCGCCGTGCGAGTGGTGCCCAAGTACAAGGTGCTGCCCCGGGTGCTCAACGGCTTCTGCTCCTTCTATGTGGGCTTTTTCCGCGGCACTCCCATGGTGGTTCAGCTGCTGCTGTTCTACTATGTGGCGCTGCCCCTGATGGGCATTAAGCTGGATTCCGTCAATGTGGCCATTGCCGTGTTCGGTCTGAACAGCGGCGCCTACATTTCCGAAATGATGCGCGCCGGTATTCAGAGCGTTGACGAAGGTCAGATGGAGGGCGGCCGCAGTGTCGGTCTGAGCTTCTCCACCACCATGATGAAAATCGTCATTCCTCAGGCCATCAAAAACATTCTGCCCACCCTGGGCAATGAGTTCATTGCACTCATCAAAGAGACCTCCGTTGTTTCCTTTGTAGGCGCACTGGATTTGTATGTGGCATTCAACTACATCGGCTCCAACAGCTATGAGTTCATGGTGCCCTTCATTGCGATGGCTCTGATTTACATTGTGCTTGTTTGCATTATTACCCTGTTGATTCGAGTGATGGAGAGGAGGCTGCACAAAAATGATAGAAATCATCGGGCTTAAGAAAAGCTTCGGTAAAAATCAGGTTTTGAAAGGCATCGACCTCACCATCAATCAGGGCGAAGTGGTGGTTATCATCGGCCCCTCCGGCTCCGGCAAAAGCACATTTCTGCGCTGCCTGAACTGCATGGAGGACCCCTCCGAGGGCAAAATCATCTTCCACGATGTGGATATTGCGGACATGAAGGTGGATATCAACATTCACCGCCGCAAAATCGGCATGGTGTTCCAGCACTTCAATCTGTTCAACAACAAAACCGTGCTGGAGAACATCACCCTTTCCCCCATCATCTGCGCCAAGCAGGACAGAAAGAAGGCCATTCGCCACAACCTTTTCCATAAGGATAAGCTGCCCGTCAGAAAGATTTCCGAAATCAAGGCCGAGGCCGAGCAAAACGGCATGGCTCTGCTGGAAAGAATCGGTCTTTCCGACAAAGCCAATGTTTACCCCTCCACCCTTTCCGGCGGTCAGAAGCAGCGTGTGGCTATTGTCCGCTCCCTTGCCATGACCCCGGAAGTGATTCTGTTTGATGAGCCTACCTCCGCCCTTGACCCCGAAATGGTTGGTGAGGTGCTGGATGTTATGAAGGAGCTGGCCCGCAGCGGCATGACCATGGTTGTGGTTACCCACGAAATGGGCTTTGCCCGGGAGGTAGCGACCCGTGTCATCTTTATTGACGAGGGCGTTATCAAGGAGGAGAACAATCCCAAAGAATTCTTTGCCAACCCCAAAGACCCCCGTCTGCAGGACTTCCTTTCCAAAGTTATCGTTTAAAAACAGTATAAGAAAATCAGGGCTGCCGCGGTTTTTCACTGCGGCAGCCCTGCTGCATTTTATATGAGATACAAAAGAATATTCATTGATATTCCAAGCATATTTCCCGGATTCAGCGGCTCTGGAACTGCTGCAGATACAGGGAGGCATACAGCCCGTTCTTTTCAACCAGTTGGCTGTGGGTGCCCCGCTCCAAAATTTCGCCCCGGTCAATCACGGCAATCTCATCGGCGTTTTGAATGGTGGAAAGGCGGTGTGCCACCACGATGGTGGTTCTGCCCTCGCACAAATCGTCCAACGCCTTCTGAATCAGGATTTCGGTGGTGTTATCCAAAGCACTGGTGGCCTCATCCAGAATCAGGATGGGAGGATTTTTCAGGAATACACGGGCAATGCAGAGCCTTTGCTTCTGCCCGCCGGAAAGGCGCACGCCCCGCTCACCGATAACCGTGTCATACCCCTGCTCCGTGCTCATGATGAAATCGTGGATATTGGCGCGTTTGGCGGCCTCTATCACCTCTTCATCGGTGGC
>JAZRWZ010000231.1:0-1987 GCA_045599985.1 Acutalibacteraceae bacterium
GCGCAAAACAGAACGGTGGCATCGCTTTCGGCAATCACATTCACCATGTCTTTGAGGGGCAGGTCTTTATCAACGGGCACAAATACGCCTGCGGAGCGCAGAACGGTAAAATACACCGTGAGCCAATGAATGGAGCCGGGCCCTACGCAGGCAATGTGCTCACCGTCCAGCCCAAGGCTGTGAAGAAAGGCACCCAGACTGCGCACGCGGGCGTTGAAGGCGGAAAAGGTAACATCCTTCACCTCGCCGTTTTCACGGTAGCGGTACACAACATTGTCGGGGGCTTTCTGCTCCGCCTGCTCCATCATCTGGGCAAGGGAACGGAATTTATCAACTTCAAAATACTGAACATCTTTTTTTGCCATGAATAAATCCTCCTGAACGGCCCTGACCGAAAATACCCGATTATCAGAATCATGCCTTACATTTTACCAAAGAAAATGAAAAAAATATTTTAGAATAAGAAATAAAGACAGAAAGAATACTTCTTTTACAAACTGTTCAAAAATGGAAAAGAGGGTCTGCGGAAATGTTTGACTTTTGACACGGGATTGCATATAATATACAGTTAGAATATCAGCCGCATTTCGGAGGAAGCAAAATGGATTTTTCAGATAAAAAAGTGCTTGTGGTAGGTCTTGCCCGCAGCGGTATGGCCGCCATCAAGGTGCTTACCAAGCTTGGGGCAAAGGTCACTTTGTCCGAAAGCAAGAAAAAAGAGGATATCAAAGAAGCCGCTGCCCTTGAGGCCATGGGTGTTACCGTTACGGACCAAAGCCCCGCCGTGTTTGAGGGGGATTATGACCTGTGTGTGAAAAATCCCGGCGTGCCCTATCGCAGCCCTGCCATGACCCGTCTGGCCCAGCGAAATATCCCCGTGATTACCGAGATTGAGCTGGCCTTTCAGGTGGCAAAGCCCCAGCACTTTATTGCCATAACCGGCACCAACGGCAAAACCACCACCACATCCCTGATGTATGAAATACTGGAAAAGGCTTTCCCCGGCAAAGCCCACCTTTGCGGCAACATCGGCATTCCTCTGTGCGAAATCGTCATGGAAAACGGCCTGATGGAGCAGGAGGGGCACTATATTGCCCTTGAGGTTTCCAATTTCCAGCTGGTCAATATTGATACCTTCCGCCCCGAGGTTTCCGTCATCATTAACCTGACCCCCGACCACGTGGATTTTATGGGCTCACTGGATGCCTATTACAAATCCAAAACCGAGGTTTACCGCAACATGCGGGGGAACGATGTGTTTATTCTCAACGGGGATGACCCGATTCTGGCGGAGTACACCGCCCGCTACCCCGTGCCCTGCCAAACCGAAACCTTCAGCCTTGACCGCACGGATACGGATTGCTTCATCCGTGACGGTTACATGGTTGTGAAGGGCGAAAATGTGCTGCCTCTGGAGGCTGTGAAGCTGGTGGGTAAGCACAATCTGCAGAATGTAATCATTGCCGTGACCGCCGCCAAGGCACTCGGCATCGGCAGTGATGTGATTACACAGGCCGTGTCAGAGTTCCGGGGCGTGGAGCACCGCATAGAATTTGTGCGTGAAATCAACGGCATCCGTTACTATAACGATTCCAAGGGCACCAACACCGATGCCACCGTTACCGCATTGAAGGCCTTTGACAAAGGCGTGATTCTGCTGGTGGGCGGCTTCGAAAAAGGGCTTGCCATGGATGATGTGAAGCGCCATCTCGGCTGTGTGAAAAAGGTCATCGGCTTCGGCTTCTGCGGCCCCCGCCTGGTAAAAGACCTTGTGGGGGATGACGGCATTGTGGTGGAAACCCTTGATGAGGCCGTGGCTGAGGCCAATAAACTGGCTGAAGCAGGAGATACGGTTCTGCTCTCTCCCACCACCAGCTCATTTGACCAGTACTCCGGCTTTGAGGAGCGGGGCGAACACTTCAAGCGCATTGTAAACTCTCTGTAAAAGGATTATTGCATATGAAATATATCGGCGTTTTTGATTCCG
>JAZRWZ010000232.1:0-4649 GCA_045599985.1 Acutalibacteraceae bacterium
GCAAGCAGTTTTGGCAGACAGATTTTCTGCCAAGATGAGGCAAAAAGCGCAGGAATACTTTGTGTATTCCGAGCATTTTTAACGAAATATTGGCAAAAATATGGCGCCAAAACCATATCGGGTTCGAATCCCTTTTGCCAAGGAGGAAAAAATGGATTACCAGACACTCAACCTGTTATTCCGCTGCAACAAGGAATTCAGCCACGAAAAAATCCGTTTGCAGGAGCTTTCGGATACGGAATGTATGATATGCTCCTACATCTATTCCCACAAAAACTGCTCGCAGGACGATGTATCCGTGGCACTGAAAACCGACAAAACAACCGTCGGCAAAGCACTGGCATCCCTTGAAAGCAAAGCCTGCGTTTTGCGTGAGCAGGATTCTGCGGATAAACGCATCAAGCGGCTGGAGCTGACCGAATCGGGGCGTGAAAAGGTATCGGAATTGCTGGATATTCACAACAACTGGCTCCGTGATATCATGACCTGCCTTACGGAGGAAGAACAGAAGCAATTTGAAAATTACTGTGAACGGCTGCTTGCCGCCGCAGAAAAACTGACACAGAAAAACGGAGGAAACCACCAATGAACCACGAAAACAAAACATCGGCAATCGAATCCTTCAAGACCGACCCGATTCCGAAAATCGTTATCAAAAACAGCATCCCCGCGCTGATTGCCATGATGATGGTTATGGTGTATAACCTTGCCGATACGTTCTTTCTCGGCCTTACTCACAACGATTTGCAGGTGACGGCGGTATCCTTTGCCACACCGCTTTTTATGATATTCATGTCCCTGGGCACCCTGTTCGGCGTGGGCGGCACATCGGTCATTTCCCGTGCGCTGGGTGAAGGAAAGGCTGAATATGCAAAAAAAGCCTGCTCGTTTTGCATGTGGGCGTGCGTTGCCGTGGGCGGCATTATGATGGCCGTTCTCTGGATATTCCTTGATGATGTGACCGTGATGCTGGGTGCAAGTGAAAACAGCATCGGCCTTACAAAAGACTATCTGCGCATAGCAATCGGCTGCGGCATATTCTCCATGCTCTCCAACTGTTTTTCCTCCATTGTGCGCACCGAGGGCGAGGCAATGAAGGCCATGACCGGCACCCTTATCGGTAATCTGCTCAATATGATTCTTGACCCGATTTTTATTCTCGGCCTCAAATGGGGCGTGAAAGGCGCGGCCATTGCAACCGTTATCGGCAACGCCGTTGCTGCCGGGTATTACATCATGTATTTCCTCAAAGGTAAATCCGCGCTGAGCATCAGCCCGAAGTATTTCTCAATGAAGGAGAAAATTCTCACCGGCGTGCTTTCCGTGGGCATTTCCGCTTCCCTTGCCAATCTGCTTGTGAGCCTTTCTTCCATTGTTGTCAACTCTCAACTTGCAAAGTATGCCGACGGGGATATGCTGGTTGCGGGCTACGGCGTGACCGCAAAGGTCATTATGATTGTAACCCTTATCGGCATCGGTATCGGCAGCGGCGTGCAGCCGTTTCTCGGTTATTGCTACGGCGCGAAGGAAAAAGAAAGACTTTCAAAGGGAATCCGCTTTTCCGCTGTATTCGGGCTTATATTCTGTTCTGTTATTTCCGCACTCTGCTATATCCTTGCAGAACCGATAGTAAAAGTTTTCCTGACCGATTTGACTGCCCTTGATTCCGGTGTGCATTTTACCCGCATTCTGATGAGCACGGCATGGCTTATCGGTGCATTTGTTGTGTGCCAGAACACTTTGCAGGCAATGGGGGCGGCAACTCCTGCGCTCCTTGCCTCGATTTTCCGGCAGGGCATCATTTTCATCCCCGCCGTATTCATTATGAAATCAATTATGGGTGTTGACGGCCTTATCTGGGCACAGCCCGTGGCAGATGTTCTTTCCCTTGTAATCGTTATCATCATGCTGTGGCAAAAAATCAAAAAAACCGATTTCACAAAGACCGAGGAAACCGAAAATGCGTAAAGAAAAAACTTCAAAAAGAAAAGCAATGCGCAGAATCATTCTGATATTCCTTGCGGCTGTGATTCTGCTTTCCGCCGTCATAGTGGGCATGTGCCTTTTTAACAGCCGCCCTGCAATTCAGGCCACTGCGACTTATCAAAGTGAATTCCCGAATGCCGTCATAATAATGCAGGATGACGGCGGGGCGGAGATTCTGCCCGGCAGCGGTGCTGCCTCAAAGCATACGGGCATCATTTTCTATGTGGGGGCGCAGATTACGCCGGATGCCTATATTCCGCTTTTGTCCCGCCTTTCACAGCAGGGTTACAGCTGCTATATTCCGAACCTGACCTTCAACATGGCGGCACTTGAGCCGGAGGCCGCCGATGAAATAATCTCCGAACATCCCGAAATCACCTCATGGTATATGGCCGGGCACTCCATGGGCGGTTTGACCGCATCGGGCTTTGCGGCAGATAATCCCGACAAAATCGACGGGCTCATCCTGCTTGCCGCCTACACCAACCGCGACCTGTCCGGAACAGATATTCCGGTGCTGTCCATTTTCGGCGATACCGACGGCGTGATGAATAAAGATTTGTACCATAAACGCCTTGCATGGAATCCCGAGGATTTTGAGGAACACATCATTCCCGGTGCAAACCATGCACAGTACGGCGATTACGGCAAACAGCCCCGCGATAACGATGCTGCCATATCTGCAGAGGAACAGCAGAGCAAAACCGCGGCGCTGATTCTGGACTGGCTTGGCCGTCACGCTGCAGACGGAGGAAGCCATGAGTAATAAACCGAAAATGACAAAGGACACCCTCCCCGATGAGTTCACCCTGTCCCTTGCCGCCGTTGATGCCCTTCCCGTTCTCTTTTTCGGTGCAAGCATCATACTCATCGGGTTGATGTTCAAAAATCCTCTGTTCCTGATTGGTGCGGTGCTGTGCTTCTGGGCAGGTGCGGCAAAGGTGCTTTGGAAAATTATAGTTGTGACCGGGAAGAAGAATATCTGGTGGCTGTTTATGCAAATGCGGGTTGTTATGCCGCTCGGCTTTGCACTGATGCTTCTTGCCGTGATTCTGAGCAGAAACACAATCCACCTTTCTGCCGTTCTTGCGGCGGCGCTATCCATGCCCTCCGTTATTTTCTTTGCCATCGGCATCACCGGCATGGTGCTCATGGGCATTTTTGCGGCAAAACTGGATTCATCGGCTCTTCGCTCCAACTGGATTGAACAGCTCACAAACGCTGCCGCGCAGGCATCCGTTTTTGCGGGAATACTGATACTGTTTCTGAAAGGATAAGCTATGGAAAACACATTGAACAAGCTGCTTGACTTTTTTGATATTGAGGATGAAAACGGCATTTCCAATCTCGATAAAGTGTGTCAATATCAAAAAATCCTGCGGCGAGTGGATACAACGGATAAAAACAAGAGCGTGGAAGCGGTTGAGGCCGATAAAGCCCCCGGGGATATCCCAAATGGAATCATTATGGAAAACGGAAAAATCATCGGCCTCGGCATTCATATCTTCAACGAAGATGTTTACCCGCTCAAGAGCTTTGAAATCAATCTGCGGGGTTGTAACCTCACCGGTGAACTGGATATTTCCGATTACACGGATATGGTTTTTCTCGACCTTTACCACAATAAAATCACTTCCATCCAATCAAAAAACATGCCGTCCATGCGGATTTTCGGCGTGCAGGATAACCTGCTCCAAAGCATTGATGTGAGCGAAATGCCGAATTGTCAGGGCATTGATGCCGGGCAGAACAGGCTCAGTAAAATTGATGTGTCGCACAATCCCGAATTGGTGGAATTATATATCAACGACAACGATTTTTCGGAAATTGACCTTTCGCATAACCCGAAGCTCAAATATTTCTATTGCCACAACAATCATATTACCGCACTGGATACCCGCGGTAATCCGCTTCTGCGCCACCTGAATGCCACGGGAAATCCCATGAAAGCCATCCGCTCACCGGCGCCGCAGCGGGAAGAAAAGCTGCCGCTGGAGCTGTTTGCCGAAGACGGCGGCTGTGTAGGGCTTAAATTCAACCCGGTATATAACGCGCAATGGAAAGAAACCGGCGAATGGCAGCAAAGCTATTATGCCTATCCGGATGAGGGCTTCCGTTTTGCCGGGTGGTTTGAAAACGGCGAAAAGATATCCGACGAAGAAACATGGATTGACGAATACGGCACAAGCCGCATATTAACGGCAAAATTTGAAAGGAACATAAGCAATGAGAACGCTGAATTTGTATCAAAATCAGCGTTCTGTTGTGGCTGAGGAATAGGGATTTTTATCGCCTCGCTTCAAAAGGGCTCCCGAAACGGCATAGCCGTTTTGGGAAGAGGACGAGGTACGGAGTGAATGAGCCCTTGTCAAAAACAAGGGCGAATGATACGAAGTCACCGAGGAGGATGCGGGTCGCGCAAACAGTTCACCAAACTGTTTGTTTCCGCTTCGCGAAAATCCCGCTCCCGTTCGAATCCCTTTTGTAATATCGAGTAGGAGGGATTTTCTCCCTCCTCTCACACCACCGTGCGTGCCGTTCGGCACACGGCGGTTCAACTCAAAATTAAATATGTACCTTTTGGTAATAACCTAAACTCCGGCAAAATTATCCCATACAAAATCAGAAGAGAAATTAAGAATTTGCAGAATATCTCTTGCGGA
>JAZRWZ010000233.1:0-5516 GCA_045599985.1 Acutalibacteraceae bacterium
GGGTTTTGTTGTTCTTGTCAACGCATACGATAGCGTCGTCCTTAACCTCGGTAAGTCTTGTTTCAAGGTATACGGGAACCTTATTGAGGTCAAACCACTCACGCAGGTAGGAGGAGTTGGCAAGGCAAACGCCCTTCTGGCTTACAAGGTCATCCTTCATCTCAATGATGATGGGCTTCTTGCCCTTGAGAGCAAGCTCATAGGCGATTTCACAGCCGGTCAGACCACCGCCGATAACGGCAACGGTTTCGCCCACTTCTTTTTCGCCGTTGAGGAATTCGCAGCCCTCAATCATCTTTTCGTAACCGGGCACCTTTCTCAGCTGAACGGGCTTGGAACCGGTGGCGATAATCACGGGAGCATCGCCGAAAGCGGCAACATCCTTGATTTCGTCATTCAGCTTGACCTCGATGTTCAGCTTTTCCATCTGGGCACGGTACCAGGCCAGCAGCTCACGCAGCTTGCCCTTGTAGCTCTCGGCGCTGGCGGGGATAAAGGTGCCGCCCAGCACGCCGCTCTTCTCGTGGATGATGGGGTTATGGCCGCGCAGCTTCAGCACACGGGCTGCTTCCATGCCGCCGATACCGCCGCCCACGATGTGAACGGTTTTGGGAGAGTTGGTCTTCACGATTTTATGCTTCTTCCACTGCATGGTTTCGGCGTTTACGGCGCAGCGGGCAAGGTGCAGGGAGTCGGAGAGCTCCTGATCGTTGGGAACGCCCTTGTAGTGGCACATATTGAAGCAGCCGTTGTGGCAAAGGATGCAGGGACGGATGTCCTCTTCCTTGCCGTTCATCAGCTTGGTAACCCACTCCTGGTCTGCCAGGAAGGGACGGGCAAAGCCTGCACCGTCAAGGTTGCCGGCCTTAATGGAATCGGCAGCCACACGGGGGTCAAGACGGCCTGCGCAAACCACGGGCTTGTCGGTGAACTTCTTGATATGCTCTACATCGGCAAGGTTGCAGTTCTCGGGCATATATACGGGAGGATGAGCCCAATACCATGCATCGTAGGTGCCGTTATCGCAGTTGAACATGTCGTAACCGGCATCGGCAAGGTACTTGATGGCCTTTTCGCTTTCTTCCATATCGCGGCCAACCTCGGTGTAATCCTCACCGGGCAGAGCGCCCTGGCGCATACCCTTGGTTTTGGACAAAACGCTGTAACGCAGGGAAACGGGGAAATCATCGCCGCACTCTTTTTTGATGGCCTTTACGATTTCAACGGCAAAACGGTAGGGGTTTTCAAAGCTGCCGTCGTATTCGTCGGTGCGCTTGTTAACATATTTCAGGGTGAACTGGTCCAGCAGATAGCCTTCGTGAACGGCATGAACCTCAACGCCGTCAACGCCTGCGTCCTTGCACATCTTGGCGCTCTTGGCAAAGGCATCAATGAACTCCTGAATCTCGGCCTTGGTCATCTCACGGGAGGGGAGCTTGTCGGACCAGCGGTTGGGAGCGGGAGAAGCGGAAGCGGTGATTTTATCCAGATCCATAAAGGGCTTGGAAATCACGCGAAGGGCGGGGTTATTGTAGAGCTTCTCCATCATCTCGCTGACGGTGAAGGAGCGGCCGAAGCCTGCGGTAAGCTGAATGAACAGTTTGGCGCCGGTCTTATGGAATTCGGGCATCCACTTTTTCAAATCGGCATACATCTTTTTGTTTTTGTAGAGCCAACTGCCGAACATGGGGTTGTAAACGGGCTGGCAGCCGGGCAGCACAAGGCCGCAGTTGTTTTTGGCAACTTCCATGATGAATTTTGCACCGTCTTTGTCGAAATGGTTTTTCTCCATCCAACCGAACAGATCGGTGCCGCCCATGCTGGTCAATACAATGCGGTTTTTGATTTCGCAGTTACCGATTTTCCACGGGGTAAATAAGGGCTGTAATCTTTCTTCCATAAGGGGAAACCTCCTGCATCATAGTAAAATCATACGATTGGTATCATTGTACCACACCATTTGCAAAATGAGAAGTCTGTTTTTTAAAAAAATTCGTATTCCCCTTTTTCACTTTTCTATTGACAAAATCCCGTGATATCGTAAAATAAAAACAAATCAAGCAAATAGGAGGGTTATTATGGCAAGTATTCCCGGCAGAGCATTTTCGGCATTCATCCGCAAGGCGGCCAACCTGAATCCCGCCATCGAAACCGGCAAAAAGGAAGTACTCATCAAAAACCTGCGCAGCATGGAGCCTCTTCTGCGCCCCTACTTCGCACCCATCGGCTATCGCTTGAAGAAGTATAACGTTGACGGCCTGCCCATCGAGCTTTTCTCCAAAAAGAAAGACGGGAACGACAAACTGATTTTCGTCTGCCACGGCGGTGCCTATGTAACCCGCATGATTTTCTACTACCGCTGGATGAACAAAAAGTACAGCAAGGCCTGCGGCGGCGGCAGCGTGCTCCACTTTGATTACCGCTGCTCCCCCGAGGTGCAGTACCCCGAGCATCTGAACGATGCCATGAAGGCATGGAACTGGGCACTGGACCAGGGCTTTAAAGAGGAGAACATCATCACCATCGGCGACAGCGCCGGCGGCCACATGAACATCTCCCTGCTCATGAAGCTGCATGACCTGGGCAAAAAGATGCCCAAGGCAGCCGTTTTCCTTTCCCCCTGGCTGGATATGACGGCAAGCGGCAAATCCTACACGGAGAATTACAATAACGACCCCCTGTTCGGCAAAAAGAACGTGAAGCCCACGCAGGAGGATATTGACCGCCTGCTCAAGTGCGGCATGTTTGAATGGTTCGGTAAGGATGAGGACAGAAAAGATCCTTACATCTCCCCCGTCTACGCCACCTTTGACGACACCTACCCCACCAGCCTGATTACCGTTGGCGGCAACGAGATGCTGCTCAGCGATTCCGAAACCCTCTGCCGTCACCTGCGTGAGGCAGGCGTTGAAGCACGGCTGGATGTTACCGAGGGTATGTTCCATGTGTTCAACCTTTATCAGGTCATGCCCGAAAGTCAGCGTGCCATCAAGCTGGTGAATGATTTCATCAAGGAGCAGTTCTCCAGATAATTTCCCGGGAAAACAGAATTCAAAAGATAAAAACCGATGTGACTTTTTCAGTCGCATCGGTTTTTTGTTGCTCATCTGCAAAGCTTTTTTCGTTTGTAATAGAAAAGGATAAACAGCGCCAAAAAGGTGAGAATCCACGAAACCGGGTAAGAAACATACAGAAAGCCCAAAGTCGGCCTGAACGGGAACACGGTGTATATCCACAAAATGCGCAGTCCGCAGGCACCTATCAGGGTCAGAATCATGGGCTCCACGGAGCAGCCCATGCCGCGCAGCTGCCACCCCGCCACATCCATCAGCCCGCACAGGAAGTAGGTGGGCATCATAACCTTCAGGCGGGATACACCGTAGGAGATTACCGATGCGTCCTTGCTGAACAGGGAAATCACGCCGGTGGGGAAGCACAGCCCCAAAATTCCCAGTGCAATTCCCACCCCGCCCGCAAACAGCAGGCAGCGGTAGTAGATTTTGGTAACATTCTCGTATTTTTTGGCTCCCATGTTCTGGGAGGTGAATATCATGGCGGTTTGGGAAACGGAGTTGGTGCAGACATAGATGAAAGCATCCGCATTGGCTGCGGCGGCGTTGCCCGCCATGGCGTTGGAGCCGAAACCGTTCACCGTGGACTGAATGATAACATTGGATAAGGAGAACAGCACGCTTTGCAGCCCGGCAGGGAAACCGATGCGCAGAATATCCTTTACCTCCTCGCTATACAGGCGCAGGCGGGAAAGGGAAAGGCGGCAGGCATTGGGCAAACGGCACAGCCGGATGACAATCATCACGGCGCTGATGTACTGGGAGGTGATGGTGGCAATGGCAACACCCGCCACATCCATTTTGAATACGATTACCAGCAGCAGATTAAGTCCCACATTCACAAGGCCCGACAGGGAGAGAATGGCAAGGGGGCGTTTGGTGTCGCCGTTGGCACGCACCACCGAGGCGCCGAAGTTAAACACAAGAGAACCGGGTGCACCCATGAAGTATATCTTGAGGTACAGGGTGGACAGGGGCAGCACATCGGCGGGGGTATCCATCGCCTTGAGGATGGCGCCGGAGAAAAACACACCGACGGCACACACAATCAGGCCGCAAATCAGGCTCAGGGTCATGGTGGTGTGAACGGAGCGGTGCATGGCACGGTTATCCTCCTCACCGATATGGCGGGCCACCACTGCCCCGCTGCCCGTGGAAAAGCCCACAAACAGGTTTACAATCAGCGCCACCACACTGCCCGTGGAACCTACCGCTGCCAGGGAGACCGCCCCGGCAAAGCGGCCGACCACCACGGAGTCGGCGGCATTATATATCAGTTGCAATACGCCCGTCATCATGAGGGGCACAGAGAAGGCCAGAATCTTTTTGAAGAACGGCCCGTTTGTCATATCACTTGAACGATTCATTTTTCTTTCTCTTTTCCGGCGTTGTAAAACGCCAACACAAAATCCAAACCATTGTAATTCACCTTTACCGTTTCGTCAATCTCTTTTCGCAGTATTTCTTTTCCCACCGGCATCTTAATGAATTTTTAACCCCCCGTTGCATTGATTTAAATATACAAAAATGGTACAATGTGTATCACAATACAGCGAAAGGGTGTTTTTTCTGTCACGTTTCTTCAAGCGCGCACTTGCATTTATTCTTGTTTTTTCCGTTGTACTGACCCCCTGCCTGCATACTGCTGCTCTGGAAAGCATCCCCGATTCCTCTGTTCCCATTGTGGTGATTTCGGGGGATTCCAATCCCATTCTGGATAAAGACGGCAATACCGTATTCAGCACCGCCGACATCGGCGCAATGGTGCAGAAGATTTGTCTTGAGGGGGAGGAACTTACCGATGCCATATTCCGCCTTCTCGGTCAATTCCTGAAGCTTTACTACCGCGGCGCTTTCACGGGCAATTTTGAACCGTATTACGATTTTATCTACAACACGGTGCAATCCGCATGCGGTGATTCCCTGCTGGACTGCAACGGCGAGTCCACCAACGGCAGTCACATCCGGCTCAAAACCGCCGCACCCAAGGTGAAGAAAAACGCCAAAAGCTACTCCACAAAGGATTACCGCTTTTTCTACGACTGGCGGCTGGACCCCTTCCAAACGGCGGATGAACTGAACACCTATATCAAAAAGGTGAAAGCCGCCACCGGGTTTAATAAAGTGGGCGTTATATGCCGCTGCCTGGGCGGCAACGTGTTCCTTGCCTATGTGTCCAAATACGGCATGGATGACATCTGCGGTGTGGCCTTTGACGGCGTGGTTCTGAACGGGTCCGAAATATTGGGCGACCCGATTTGCGGTAAATTCAAATTTGATGCCGATGCCATCAACCGCACCCTCATAGATTTGGATGCCGTTAACAAGGCCAATGTAGATTCCGCCATTCCTGCCGCCATTGATACGGTTGTCCGGTCCGGCATAGTGGATTTGATAAAATTCATCATCAAATTCCCGAATTACAACCGCATTGAAAAAGGCATT
>JAZRWZ010000234.1:0-1139 GCA_045599985.1 Acutalibacteraceae bacterium
ACCGAGTCCAACGGCCCTGTGTGGGAGGACAGTTGCGTTGAGTTCTTCGTCAAGTCTCCCGAGAGCCGTTACTATTATAATTTCGAAACTTCCTGCATCGGCGTCGGATTGGCCGCCAGACGCGTCTCACGCGGCGATTTCGCCCATTTTACGGAGAAGGAGATGTCCATGGTCGTGCGTCGTGCCTCGCTGCCCTGCACGCCCTTTGAGAAGGGCGCGGACGAGACACTGGAATGGAGTGTGGAGCTGGAGATTCCCTTTGCCGTGCTGGACTGCGGCTCCAGACCCACCAGTCTTCTGGCGAATATCTACAAATGCGGAGACAAGACCGCCACGCCCCATTATCTGAGCTGGTCTCCCGTGCTGACTCCCGCCCCCGATTTCCACCGTCCCGAATTCTTCGGTCGGCTGGACCTGGACTGGCCGGCGTAGTGCATCAATCGAATACCTTTCGCGGGCACATTTGAGGGCGTTTTTGTTCCCGCATCACGGGAAATGATGCCCCTGGGCACGTTTGAGGGCTTTTTTGTTCCCGCACCATGGGAAATGATGCCCCCGGGCACGTTAGAGGGCACATCTCGGGCGTACAATCCTTCTATCTTGCGCCCGAAACAGGTTCCTGACGCTTTCGGGCGCGCCAGAAGCCCCCAGCACGCCCGAAAAAGATTCCTGGCTCCCACGATATTCCATTCCAGCAATCCGGTGTGCAGAGAAGCCCGTTTTGCACACCGCTTCGGGTTTTTCGGGCATCCGGTGAGCAGAAAAGCCGTTTTTGCACACCGCACGGAAACAAGGGGAGCGGCCTTGATCACCCTGGCACATCTCGGGCGTACAATCCTTCTATCTTGCGCCCGAAACAGGTTTTTGACGCTTTCGGGCGCACCAGGAGCCCCCGGCACGCCCGAAAATGATTCCCGGCTCCCCACGATATTCCATTCCAGCAATCCGGTGTGCAGAAAAGCCCGTTTTTGCACACCGCTTCGTGTTTTCCCGGTATCCGGTGAGCAGAAAAGCCCGTTTTGCACACCGCTTGGTATTTTCCTGGCAACCGGTCGTGAAAAACATCGTCACCGGCAATCGGCAAATGATACGGCTGTATGCCATTTTGCTGAACCTGATGCAGGCATCAAGGCCGCATC
>JAZRWZ010000235.1:0-16552 GCA_045599985.1 Acutalibacteraceae bacterium
AACGTTCAGAACATCGAAAAAAGCCTTGATCAGATTGAAGAAGCACTTGAAAACGGCAGCCGTTTTGCCCTTACCAACAAAATCGTGATTGACGCAGCCCCCATCAAAACCGCTATTGAGGATATTCGCCTGAATCTTCCCTCCGAAATCGCTCAGGCCAGAGCCGTTGTGGCCGACCGCAACAGCATTCTGGTAAAAGCAAGAGATGAGGCTGTTTCCACCACCACCTCCGCTCAGGAAAAGGCACGCACCATGATTTCCTCCGCCGAAAGCAAGGTTAAGGAAATGGTTGCCAAAACCGAGGAATTTGCCAATAAGCGCGTTTCCGACTCTCAGGCACAAAGCAAGGCACTTATCAATGCCGCCACCGAGGATGCCAAAATCATCCGCGCCAATGCCCAGCTGGAGGCCGCCAACATGGTGGAGGCCAGCGAGGTGGTTCGCGTTGCCCGCGCCACTGCCGAGGAAATCAGCACCAAGGCCCAGGCCGAGGCAGAAGCCATTGTTGCCAACGCCAAGGCACAGGCCGAGAGTCTTCTTGCCGCCGCCGAGCAGCAGGCCGCCGAGACCGTGCAGGATGCACAGGAACGTGCCGATGAATCCATCAACAAGGCCAACCAGTGGTCCGCCGAAATCCGCATTTCCGCCGGCGACTTTATTGAGGACATTCTGAGAACCGCCGACGAATCCATCACCGGCAGCCTGAATTCCATCCGTTCCGCCCGCGGCAGCATCAAGGCCGTTGTCGGCAAAACCGAGGAAGAATCCGCACAGTAAATTCTCTTTTACATCACAAAAAAATGACCGGGTAACAATGAAGTTACCCGGTTTTTTGCGTTTATTTCGGTTGTAATGATGTTATGCGGCAATCTTCTCTTTTTCCTTCATGGGGAAGAAATCGGTGAAATTGAGTATCAGCAGCAGCACATAGGCGGCCACCATGGGAATATTCTCGATAATGGCGCTCTTGCCCACGGTTACAAGCAGCACAGCCATCAAAGCCAGAATGGCGCAGAACACAATCAGGCCAAACAGATAGCGGCCTTTTTCTTTACGGGCCTTGCTGAACAGGAAAATCACCAGAGGCGCGGCACAGCACACGGCAAACAGCAAAGCACCTGCCCAGTGCACGGAGCAGCGGGGAATGGAAAAGTCCTTATCCTTATCACCCATGGAGGGGCAGTTGATGGTCATGTAGATGGCGGCGGAGCCGATGGAGCCCATAATAACGCCAAGGCGGCTGTTATAGCCGTATTTGCGGTAGGTATACATGGTGTTCATGAACACGGTGGCGGAGGCAATCACGCCCCAGCCCCTGAAGTGCCAGGGCCACATCAGGCCAATCATGCTGGCGGTGATGTATTTCACCTTATCCATAAAGGTGGCAGGGTCACCGGCGGCATTCACCGTGTCAAACATACCGTACCAGATTACAAACACGCAGCCGAACACCGCGCCCACAAGGCAAATCCATTTGATGGCCCCGGTCAGCTTTTCGGCATACAGAATCTTTTTGATATAAACCACAAACAATGCCAGTGTCAGCACGGATACAATCACCCAGACGGGGTAGAGCCAATGCTTGCCCATCATGCCCGTAATATCGGGGTAGGTGTAGCCGTCCACCGTGCGGGCCGCGGCCTTTTCGTAGTGCACAAGCACAATATCCTTCATAAAAGCGACCATCCACACAAGATATGCGGCGATGATTCCGCCCCACAGGGCAAGGTAGCCCTTCGGCATTTTTTTATCCATACTCATTCTCCTTTCAGCAGCCGGTTCAGGTTAATCCTCGTTGGCCTCGCGCACTTCCTGAATCACGTTTTCGGGAATGGCCTCGCCGTGTTTTACCGCAAGAATGCAGAGGATGGAAAGAACAAACGCAACGGGGCAATAGTAGAACAGGGACATATAGGTGCCGGTGAGCATGCGCACAATGCCGTAAACTATGGGAGTGGCAATCTGTGCGGAGAAGGTGGCGGTGTAGTAGTAGCCGGTGAAGGTACCTACCTTATCAATGCCGCCGATTTCCAGCACCAAAGGCAGGGTGTTAACGGTAATGAACATGTTGGCGGCGCCGCCCACAATCAGGGCAACCCAAATCAGCACACCGCTCAAAGCGGCAATGCCCATCTTTTCGGCCACAAGGTAGGCACCGAAGGCAATTACAAAGATGAACAGACCGCCCAGAATGGTCTTTTTGCGGCCGAATTTTTTACCCAGCCAACCGGCGGGGATGGCGGCCACGGCACTGGCAGCAGCAAAAGCGGTGGTCATAATGGTGGCCTGCGCCGCTGTTTTGCCCAGAATCTCATCGGCAAACAGAGCGAAGAAGGTGGAGATGGCGTTGGTGCCGCAGAACAGGAAGAACAGACCCATCAGCATAAAGATAAGGCTCTTTCTTTCGCCGGAGGAGAGCTTCACGGCCTTGCGGGCGGCTTTTTCGGCCTTGGCAGCCTCTTTTTCCGCCTTGCGCTTTGCCTCGGCATCGGCAGCACGGTTCATTTCGGCTTTTACGGAGATGCGGCTGTCAGGCTCTTTTACGCCAAACAGAATCACCAGCATGCCGATTACCATAATCACGGCACCAAGCAAGAATACATAGGGGAAGGTGTTCAGTTCGTTGAATTCCTCACTGTCGGAGGCAATACCCGTTACGGCGCAGTACACAGCAGTCACAATCGTGCCGGCAAACAGACCCACGGCACTGCCCGCACCGCCCATCAGGTTGATGACGGCATTGCCCTCGGAGCGAATCTCACTGGGGGTAAGGTCAGGCATCAGGGCCACCACGGGGGCACGCCAGAGGGACATGACAAACACAAACAGAATGATGAACAGCATGGTCAGGGGCAGGGATTGCAGCTTGATGGCAATCAGGGGAATCACGGCAAACAGCAGGGCGGAAACGGGAGCGCCGAAAATCACATAGGGGCGGCGCTTGCCGAAGCGGGAGTGGGTGTTATCGCTCAGCTTGCCGAAGGTGGGCTGAAAGATGACACCGAAAATGTTATCAAAGGTCATGATGATACCGATGAACAGGGGCACCAGCGTAATGCCGCCCGCTGCCGTGGCCACATCATTGCCGTTGGCGGCGGCAAAATCCGCCAGTTTGGGGAAAGCCTCGTTGAGTTTGGCGCTCCATGCACTGATGGTGGCGCTCTCGCCGAGAATCCAGTTCAGAATCTTGGTTATGTACGGGTCATAAATGGCCCATGCGATGGAGGAGGCAAGAAAACCGAAGCCGGTAAGAATCGTGTGGGGATAGTGAAGCTTACCGTTTTCTTTTGCACAGAAAAACTGTTTTTCCATAAACTGATCTCCTTTTTTGTTATTTCAGAAGCAAACCATGGTTTACTTGAGAAAACCTTGAATAATCACTTCCTCGGCCTCCTCCTCGGTCATGCCGAGGGTCATCAGCTTCACAAGCTGATCGTTATTGATACGGCCGATGGCGGCTTCATGAATAATCTGTGCCCGGGCACAGTTGGCGGTAATGGCAGGCACGGAGCTGACATGAGCCTCATCCATAATCAGGGAATCACACTGGATGTGAGCGCGGCATTCCGTGTTGCCTATGGCGTTGTAGTTGAACACCTGACGGGATTTTCCTTTGGCAACAGAACGGGAAATCAACTGGGCCGAAGCCCCCTCCCCGTTAAGCTCCATGGCAATGTCACTGCCGGCATATTGTTGCCCGTCGGTGAGCAGGCGCTCGGTCACAATCAGCTTGGCACCGGCCTCCAATTTGGCTTTGGTGTCGCGCTTGGTGGAATCCACGCCCTCAATCTGCACCATTTCCATTTCACAGAGGGAGCCTTCCCCCTGCTCCACCACGGTTACAGGGTTGAGCACCCGTGTGCCCGTTCCGCTCCCCTCGCCGTAATGCTTTTCCACATATTTTACTTTGGCATTCTTCCCGATATGGAAGCTGTGCACGCCGTCGTGGCGGGAGGATTGGCAGCCGTCATTGTGAATACCACAGCCTGCCACAATCAGCACCTCGGCACCCTCACCGATGTAAAAATCGTTATAGACGGTTTCTTCCACACCGCTTTCCGTAATAATCACGGGAATGTGCACATTCTCGTTTTTGGTAAAGGGTTCAATGAAAATATCGATACCCGCCTTGTTGGCCTTGGGCTCAATGCGGATGTTCTCGGTATTTCTGCCCTCCAGCCGCTCGCTGTTTTTGCGGATGTTGTAGGCCCCCGTTACGGGCACCTCGGGCATGGAGGCGATGGCGGTAAGCAGTTGTTTATCAATCAGATTCAATTCTCTGCCCCTCCTTTGCCTCTGAATGTGCAGGCCTCTTCAAACCGGCCCGTGATCTGGGGGAAGATTTCCTCCTTGGTGCCTCTGGAACGCACCTTGCCGTCGGCAATAATAATCAGTTCATCCGCCAGCTGCATAATGCGCTCCTGATGGGAAATCACCAGTGTGGTTTTGGCTTTATCCGTCCGGCTCATGGCACCGAAGGTTTCCACCAGCATGGAAAAGCTCCACATATCAATGCCCGCCTCCGGCTCGTCAAACAAAGCAAGCTTCAGGGGGCGCGCCATCAAAGTGGCGATTTCCACACGCTTGGCCTCGCCGCCGGAGAGGGAGTTGTCCACCTCGCGGTTCAGGTACTCCTTGGAGCAAAGGCCCACGCTTGTGAGGTAGGCACAGCACTCATCCACGGGCAGCTCGCTGCCGTGGGCAAGGCTCAGCAGTTTGCGCACGGTAAGCCCCTTGAACCGGGGCGGCTGCTGAAAAGCATAACCGATGCCCATTCTGGCGCGCTCGGTTACGGATAAATCCGTAATATCGGTATCATTAAAATATATTTTGCCGGAGGTGGGCTTTTCGATTCCCATAATCAGACGGGCCAGGGTGGATTTGCCACCGCCGTTGGGGCCGGTAATCACCGTGAAGCTGCCGTCGGCAATGGTCAGCGAAACATTGTCGATAATCTCAAGGGTTTTGCTGCCATCCTCCACTTTAAAAGAAACGTTTTCGAGTTTAAGCATATATTATTTTCGTGTTTCTCCTTTCTCTTTCACAGGAGAGCAGAACTCTCCAAGATATAATGATTATATCCTTTCCTGTACCAAATATCAAGGTTTTTTCGGATTATTGAAACCCCTTGCTCGGATTATTGAAACCCCTTGCCGCTTGTGATATGATTGGTATGATATTTATTTCATTTAACCGAATCTTTACTTTTTTTCCGCTCTTTTCTTTATTTTGGGGTGGTTTAATGGAACCATCGGAAAAAGCCGATATGCACAGGAGGGTTATTATGTATTGCGTGTTAGTGTGTGACGACGACAAAGCCATCTGCGACTCTGTTGAGGTGTATCTCAAGCTGGAGGGTTACCAAGTCATCAAGGCCTATGACGGTGCCGAGGCCGTGCGGCTGGCGCAGGAAAATGAGGTGCACTGCATCATTATGGATGTGATGATGCCCCTGCTGGACGGTATGTCCGCCACGCTGAAAATCCGCGAAACACAAAACATTCCCAT
The DNA here is from genome assembly GCA_045599985.1 of Acutalibacteraceae bacterium. Taxonomy (GTDB): domain Bacteria; phylum Bacillota; class Clostridia; order Oscillospirales; family Acutalibacteraceae; genus CAG-177. Next base: position 5,509 of record JAZRWZ010000235.1, read on the forward strand.
CATCATGCTCTCCGCCAAAAGTGAGGATACGGATAAAATCAGCGGCCTGAATTTCGGTGCCGACGATTACATCACCAAGCCCTTTAATCCGTTGGAATTAACGGCAAGGGTGCGCTCGCAAATCAGGCGGTATGTATCCCTCGGCAGTCTGGAGAAACGGGAAAACCTGCTCACCACGGGTGGCCTGAGCCTTGACCGGGACACCAAAGAGGTGCTGCTGGATGGCGAGGAGGTTCGCTTCACCGCCCGGGAATTCGGTATTCTGGAATTCCTGATGGTGAACATGGGCCGCGTGTTCTCCACCGCGCAGATTTATGAGGCCGTGTGGAATGAGCCCTCCATGCCCAACGAAAAAACCGTGACCGTGCATATCCGCAAAATTCGGGAAAAAATCGAGATTGACCCGAAAAATCCGAAATATTTAAAGGTGGTGTGGGGAATTGGATACAAAGTCGAAAAAATTTAACCGAACCCCGGGCTTTAAAGCCGTTTGTCTGGTATTGTGCGTGGCACTGATGTTCGGCAGTGCCTTGTCGGCGGTGATTGCCGTGGGCAAGGGCTACTGCATAGGCACGATGGATGGCCTGACCAAAGGCTGCAGCAGTTATTACGATTCCCTGCTGTTTGTTTCCCGCTTCGGGCAGGCAGTGACCGATGCCAGACTGCTGCTGGTATCCGCCCAAAGTGAAAAGGACGATGCCGTCTGGCAGACCCAAAAGGAATCCGCCGTGACGGAGGCTTTCTCCGCCTTTCGCGAGAAAAAAGCCGAGATTATCCGCGACGAGCTGACCTATGTGGTGGATAACTACGAAAACGATTACTACGACTCCGAAAACTACTATGACGACGAGCTGGGCTGTGAAGTCAATGTCTATTACAGCAACAACGGCTCCAAAACCGTTTATGACTACGGCAGTTATACCGAGGTGGAATACAGCACCGTGCGTGCCGTCAGGCCCACGGCTCCCTCTTCCCCTGCCGCCGACACGACTCTCCCCCCCTCCTCGGGTGAAAGCACAACCGCCTTACCGGAATCTGCCGGGGAGAAGGAAAGCGTAACGGCACCGAAGCCCGCCGCAAGCACCACTGCCGCAACCCGGCCCACAGCCGTGCAGCGTTACCCCGTGGATGCGTTGGCCCCCGCCAACATTCAGGCTGCCCAGAATGCGCTCAACGCCCAGGGCACGGAAATTCTGCAATATGAATACCTGGTGCGCCGCGAAGCGTTTGATCAGTTCTTTTTCTACAATACCACGCTGAATGATGAGGATATCTTCTTTGAAACGGAATATACCAAGGATGAAGCCACCGTTCAGGCAGACTTTGAGAAGACGTTTGATAACTGGATTAAAAGTCAGCGTGCCGAAAGAAAACAGCGCGCGCAATGGGCCAAAAACCGCCTTTCCGCCTACAAGAACTTGAAATATTACATTGTGGATATCAACGGCACGGTAACCACAAACCTTCCCGATAAAACAGCCCCCAAGGATAACGGCACTTATCCCGTGTGGTTCAGCGCCGTGGGCAGCACCGTTACCCAGCGGCATCTGGATGCCGCCATGGCCGGGAAATCCGAAAACTTTTTCGGCTCCCCCACTCCCGTTGACCACAGCTTCGGCCCCAAGGGGCTGACGGACGGCAACAAGAGCGCCGTGTATATGTATTTCAATTTCTGCGATGAGGACGCTTTCAGCCGGGAGCTGAATTTCTTCACAAGTAAGTTCTTTGCCGGCCCCACCCCTGCGGCTGCTTTAGCCGTGGCCGCGGCCCTCTTTGTGCTTGCCGTTGCCGCGCTGTGCCTTGCCCTGCCCGCCGTAGGACATAAAAACGGTGCCGATGAAATCACCCTGCGCCCCGCGGATAAAATACCCACCGATATCCACGGGCTCCTCTCTCTCTTCTTTATCGGGGTATTTGATGCAGCTGCCATAGCCGCCGGGCTGATTTTCCTCAGTATAGGCGATTACTCCGACGGACTGCTTCCCTATTTTGAGCCCTTCTTCTTCAACGGCTTTTCCGCCGTTGTTACGGCACTGTGTCTGACCCTTGCCTGGGTTATTTTCGTCGGGTGGCTCTGCTCCGTTGTGCGCATCAAAAAGGCAAAGCGCTCCTGGCTGGGCGGCTTTGTGCTGATTCGTTTTGCCATATGGTTCATCCGCAAATTCGTCAGCCTGTGCCGCAAGATAATTGCCCTGTTTGCCTACAAGCCCAAAAAGTTCCGCCGCAACGTGCTGCTGCTTGCCCTGCTGTATTTCTTTATCAACTTCCTGTTCCTGATTCTCGCATGCGTCTTTTCCGCCTCTTCCTCCGGTTTGGGCATTTTCTTCACCGTTTTGTGCCTTGCGGCCTTTAACGGCTGGGTGGTGTGGAATGTGCTGCGCTACATCAAAGAGCTGGACACCGTTATTGATGCCTCCGGAAAATCCGGCATGGTGAATACGGCGGAGCCCGGTTACCCCACCTCCCTCAAAACGCTGGCGGATAACATGAATCTGACTCAGGAGAATCTGCAGCAGGCCATTGATGCCGCTTTGCGGGATGAGCGCATGAAAACCGAGCTTATCACCAACGTTTCCCACGACCTGAAAACGCCCCTGACCGGCATTATCAACTATGTGGATTTGCTGCGCCGCTGTGATATTCAGGACGAAACCGCCAAGGGATATCTGGATATTCTGGATGAAAAATCCAACCGCCTGAAATCCCTGATTGAGGATTTGGTGGAGGCCTCCAAGGTTTCCTCCGGCGCCATAACCCTGAATCTGGTGGAGCTGAACCTGAACGAGCTGGCAAGTCAGGTCATAGGAGAAATGGATGAGGACTTTGCCGCCAACCATCTTGAAATTGATTTTAACTGCCCCGAGGAGCCCACAACGGTTACCGCGGACAGCCAGAAGACCTATCGCATCATCGATAATCTGTTAACCAACGCCCGCAAATATTCTCTCCCCTATTCCCGGGTCTACATCACCGTTTCCCGGGGCGCGGACTGTGCCTTCTTTGAGGTAAAAAACATCTCCCGCGATAAGCTGAACATCACCTCCGAGGAGCTGATGGAGCGCTTTGTGCGGGGTGACAGAGCCCGCACCGACGGAGGCAACGGCCTTGGGCTTTCCATTGCCCGTGACCTTGCCGCCCTGCAAAACGGTCAGCTTGTGCTCACCATTGACGGTGATATGTTCAAGGCAACCCTTTGTTTACCCATCAAACAGTAACACCCGTCCATACCAAAAAGACCGCCGAAGATATTCTCCTCGGCGGTCTTTGCCATATTTTTTGTTTTTTACCGTTTACGCCACCCGGGAAAAGGAGCAGGTTTCCTCCTGCTTCACGGTGAAGGGACGGAACTCCTCGGAGCGTTTTGCAGCGGGGACGGTGCGTGCTGCCTGCCTGTTTGCCAAAGCCTTACGGTTGTGACGGCGGCGCAGACGGATGCGGATGGCACGGAACAGCTTTTCCTCAAAAGCGATTACCTCTTTCTCATGCCAGAAGCCCACGATTAAAAGAATGATAGCGGAAAACTCAAAAAAAGAACGAAGAGCCATAATAAGTGTCATATCTATTTCCTCCTGAAGTTGCATGTCATTGATGAAACATTTGTTCTATGGCCCTATTATAGCAATCGAACACTTGTTTGTCAATACAAATGTTCGATTTTTTTGAAAAAATTTTCGGAGGGTATCGGAGCGTGAAAAAACCGCTGCGGATTCCTTCAAATCCACAGCGGCATTTATATGCGGTATGTACTTTTTATGCGGCCCGATTATTCGGCGTCGTCCGCATTCTCCCAGTTGTGCCACACACCCTGAATGTCGTCGTTATCGTCGAACATATCCAGCATTTTGCCCATGGCGGTGATGTCGTCGGGGTCGGTCAATGCCACATAGTTGGAGGGGATATAGGCAACCTCGGCGGAAAGGAAGGTGTAGCCTTTATCGGCAAGAGCGGTGCTGACTGCGCCGCAGTCGTAGGGATCGGTGCGGATTTCAAACACGCCGTCATCGCTGAGGAAATCGGTGGCACCGGCTTCAAGAGCATCCTCCATCAGCTTTTCTTCATTGATATCCTCCTGGTCAATCAGGATGACGCCCTGCTTGGTGAACATGAAGGATACGCTGCCGTTCTGGCCCATGTTGCCGCCGAACTTGTCGAAGTAGTGGCGCACATCACCTGCGGTTCTGTTGCGGTTGTCGGTAAGAGCTTCCACTATAACGGCAATGCCCTTGGGGCCGTAGCCTTCGTATACAATCTGCTCATACTTGGCACCGCCGGTTTCGCCGGCTGCCTTTTTGATGATTCTTTCAATATTGTCGTTGGGCACGTTGTTGGCCTTGGCCTTGGCTATAACATCCTTCAGCTTGGAGTTGGAGGCAGGATCGGGGCCGCCCTCACGCACGACCACGGCTATTTCACGGCCGATTTTCGTAAATACCTTGGCTCTGGCATTGTCAGTTTTTTCTTTTTTGCGTTTGATGGTACTCCACTTGGAATGGCCTGACATAAAAAAACCTCACTTTTATGATTTTTTAACTTGATTATTATACAACACCCCTGCAAGGAGTGTCAAGGTTTATTAAATGGATTTCTTGAAGCCCTTGCCCCAGATCTCGTTGGCCTCGGTCACGATGATGAAGGTTTGCGGGTCAATATCATTGATGATTTTGCTCAGGCGCTGCACCTCGTGGGAGCGCACCACAATCACCAGCATGGTTTTGCTTTCTCCCGTGTAAGCGCCCTCCACGGGCACCACGGTCACGCCCCGGGTCGTCTGTTCGGTAATGGTTCCGGCAATCTCCTTGCCCTTCTCGGTAATGACCAGCAGCATTTTGCCGTTGCCCATGCCGTAGTTGATGGTATCAATCACCTTGGTGCTGATAAAGATAACAATCACCGCATACATGGCGCTTTCCACACTGCGGAACACAATGGCGGAAAGAATAACCACCGCCCCGTCAAAGGCCAGCATCACCTTGCCCAGTGAAATATGCGGCCAGCGCCGGTGAATCAGCCGCCCCACAATATCCGTGCCGCCGCTGGTGGCGCCGGTCATCAGCACGGTGGCAAGGCCGATGCCCGACAGCACGCCGCTGAACAGGGAGGCAAGTATTTTATCACCTTGGTAGGCGGGCAGGATTTTGCCCCACAAATCAAGGCAGACGGATAAAATCACAATCACCCACAGGGTTTTGCCCACAAACTGCCTGCCGAGCCGCTTCCACGCCATAAGCAGCAGCGGAATATTCAGCAAAAAGTTCATAAGGCCAAGGCTCAGAAAGGGCAAAAGATAGTTGCCCACAATCGCCAGACCGGATACACCGCTTTGCGCAATGTTGTTGGGCACGGCAAAGCAGTTGAGGGAGACAGAATAAATCGAACAGCCCACAATCCACAAGATATTCTCTTTTATAAAGTTCAGTACCTTTTTGCGGTCAGGCCGATTCCAATTCACTTCAATGCCTCCTGCTTACAAATCACGGCAAATAATTCCATAATACGGGCGCTTCTGCCCTTCAGGTAAAGCCAGCCGAACAGCGCCTCCAGCCCCGTGGCGGCGTGGTATTCGCCTGCGGTGGCGTTTTTGGGAATGCCGCCCACCTTGGCGTTGCGTCCCCTTTTGAAAACATCCTGCTCCTCCTCATCAAGAAGGGGCAGAATGGCCTCCAGTGCTTTGGCCTGTGCCCCTGCCCTGACCCGTTCCACGGCCAGAGTATGCAGCTTTTTCACGGGTTTACTGCCCGTGCTGACCAGCTGCTCGCGCACCAGCAAATCAAACACCGTATCCCCCACAAAGGCCAAATCCAAAGGGCTGAGCAAATCGGGAGAAACGGCATTGCTGCCGCCTTTTTCATCAATAAACGAAGTCAAATTCAAAGTCATAAATGGAAACCGTGTCCCCCTCCTTAATTCCTTTTTCAATCAGGGCATCAATAATGCCCGAGGACTGAAGCACCCGTTCAAAGTATTGCAGAGATTCGTAGTCGTCCAGATCGGTGCGCTGCAGAATTTTCAAAAGCCATCCCGCTTCCACCATATAGACGCCGTCCTCCACACGCACGGTAAAGCCGTCGTCTTTTTTGCGCTCGAACATGGTCATGGGGATATTTTCCGTTTCGTACCGTTTCATGGGCGGCAGGGTTCTGAGCATCTGCCAGACGGCGTTGATGACCTCGCGGGTGCCCTCCGTAATGGGGGCGCACATGGTCATGAACTGATAGCCCTTGCCCTCAACATAATTCTTCAGCCGCTCCACCTGCTCGTCCTCGGCCAGGTCGATTTTGTTGGCCACCACAATCTGGGGGCGTTTGGCAAGCTCGGCATCAAATTTTTCCAGCTCAGCGTTGATTTTTTCAAAATCCTCAATGGGGTCGCGGTCCTCACTGCCTGCCACATCCAGAATGTGCACCAGCATGCGGCAGCGCTCCACATGGCGCAGGAACTGATGCCCGAGGCCTATGCCCTCACTGGCCCCTTCAATCAGGCCGGGGATATCCGCCATTACAAAGGAGTTCCCCTCGCCCATGGTCACCACACCCAGAACGGGCGTAATGGTGGTGAAGTGGTAGTTGGCAATAATAGGCTTTGCCTCGCTGACAACGGAGATAAAGGTGGATTTGCCCACATTGGGGAACCCGAGCAGACCCACATCGGCCAGCAGCTGCAATTCCAGGCTGACCTCCCACTCCTCGCCGGGCACACCGTCCTTGGCAAAGCGGGGGGTCTGACGGGTGGGCGTTGAAAAATGGTCATTGCCCCAGCCGCCCCGGCCGCCTTTTGCGGCAATGAAAGGCTCATCGGAGGACATATCCGACATCACGGCGCCGCTCTCCACCTCACGAATCACGGTTCCGCGGGGCACACGAATCACCAGATCCTCGCCCCGTTTGCCGTTTTTGCGCCCGCCGGAGCCGGGCTCACCGTTTTGTGCCTTGTAACTGCGCTTATAGCGGAAATCCGCCAGTGTGGACAGGTTATCATCCACCTGAAACACAATGTTTCCGCCCCGGCCGCCGTCGCCGCCGTCCGGCCCGCCGGAGGCCACATATTTTTCACGGCGAAAACTGACGGCACCGCGGCCGCCGTCACCGGCTTTTATCTTGATTTTTGCAACATCAACAAACATAGTTTTTCCTTTTCTTTCCGTAATACTCACACAGGTGTTCCGGTTTCATGCAAAGCGGATTTCAAGGCGAAAAACGCCCGAATGTGCGTAAAAATCATTTTTTAAGGCATATCGTGTTCAAATCCCTTTTGCCTTGCACATCTATCCAATGTAATTATACAACAGCGCCCTGTGCGTTTCAAGTTAAAAATAGAGCCTTTCTCCGTTTTGCCGGGCGCAAACGCTTCTCTTCGGGACACAGACGGTACACTCCCGTTATTGACACATACGCTCTGTTCAAGTATAATATAGAGAATCATTATAATAGGAGAGTGTTGATATGAAGCGCTGCCTTGCTCTTTTTCTCTGCCTCGGCTGCCTGCTTTGCCTTGGTGCCTGCTCCGAGGAAAAGGTGACGGATACCGACCCTGCCGCCATGGCCGAAACCTATGTGGGCGACGGCTTCACCACCGGGCTGAAAACGCTGATTTCCGTTCGGCTGGCCGAAATGGCAAAGGACGAATCCTATCAGTTCAACCTTGCCACCCTCTCCGTTACGGTTACCGAGAAACAGGATGACACCTGTGCCTTCGAGGGCACCGTCGAAAAGCAACTGAAAAACGGCAAAACCAAAAATTACTCCTTCAAAGGCACCGCCGATTGCCTCAACGGCGATTGGAAAATCGCCGAAATCAAATAACAGACCCTTCACTTTCATTCAAAAGGGAGAGATACCATTGACTACCATGAAAACCAGATGGACCGATACCGTTAACCGCGACCTGCCCCGCAGCGAATATCCCCGCCCGCAGATGGTGCGTGAGGATTGGCTTTGCCTCAACGGGCAATATGACTATGCCGTTACCGCCGCCGAGGCCTCCTGCCCCCGGGACTTTGCCGGTAAAATCACCGTTCCCTTCGCCATTGAGAGCCTTCTCTCCGGCGTGGGCAGAACGCTTTTGCCCACGGAGCGCCTGTGGTACCGTCGCTTTTTCACCCTGCCCGAAAGCTATAACGGCAAGCGTATTCTGCTCCATTTTGAGGCGGTGGACTGGCAGTGCGAGGTTTATGTGAACAGCGTAAAGGCCGGCGAGCACACCGGCGGCTACTGCCCCTTCTGCTTTGACATCACACCCCTGCTCAAGGACGGGGAAAATGAGCTGATAGTGAAGGTGTATGACCCCACCGATGAGGGCCCCCAGCAGCGCGGCAAGCAGGTGCTTGCCTCCAAGGGCTTCTGGTACACCGGCACCTCCGGCATATGGCAGCCCGTCTGGCTGGAGCCCGTTTCCCTTTGCCATATCGAAAGCATCAAAATGACCCCCGATATTGATAAAAGTGCCCTGTCCCTTGCCGTTACCCACACCTGCCCCGGGGAAGGAAAGCTGATTGCCCGCATTACCAAGGAGGGCACCGTGCTGTTTGACGGCGTGATTGATGAAAACACGGAAATTCCCGTAAGCGACCTGCGCCTCTGGAGCCCCGAGGACCCGTTCCTGTATGATTTGGAGCTGACCCTCACCTGCGGGGACGAAACCGATACCGTAAAAAGCTACTTTGCCATGCGCAAATTCGGAATTGCCAAGGATGACAAGGGCATTCTTCGCCTCACCCTGAACAACGCCCCCTACTTCCAGCGCGGGCTGCTGGATCAGGGCTACTGGCCCGACGGCGGCCTGACCGCCCCCACCGATGAAGCACTGATTTTTGATATTGCGGAGATGAAGCGCCTCGGCTTCAACATGATTCGCAAGCACATCAAGGTGGAGCCGCACCGCTGGTACTACCACTGCGACCGTTTGGGCATAATTGTGTGGCAGGATATGATAAGCGGCGGCAAGGCGCTGAACCTTGTGTATGCCGGCGTGCTTCCCAACCTGAACATCAATGTGAAGGATAACCAATACAAGGCCTTCAACCGCGGCAATCCCGCATGGCGTGAGCAGTTCAAAGAGGAGCTGTTCCAGATGCTCAACAATCTTTACAACTTCCCCTGCATCTGCTGCTGGGTTCCCTTTAATGAGGGCTGGGGCCAGTTTGATGCCAAAGAGATTGCCGAATCCGTCAAGGCTTTTGACCCCTCCCGTCTGGTTGACCACGCCAGCGGCTGGCACGACCAGAAAGGCCCCGACCTGCGCTCCATGCACCGCTACATTCTGCCCGTCACCATGCCCACCGGCTCTCACGCTCGCCCCTTCGTGCTCAGTGAATACGGCGGATACAGCCGCATTATCGACGGCCATGTGTGGAATAAGAAAAAGAGCTTCGGTTACATTATGTACAAGAGCCGCGACAGCCTGACAAAGGGCTTTTGCTCCCTCCACGAAAAGCAGATTATCCCCCTCATCAAAAAGGGCCTCTGCGCCACGGTCTATACTCAGGTCAGCGATGTGGAGTTTGAAGTCAACGGCATTTATACCTATGACCGTGAGCTGCTGAAGCTGGATGAAAATGCGGTGATTGCCGTTAACCGCAAAATGACATATTGAGTGTGAGAATATGGAAACAGACAGCAAGAACCCCCGCTATCGCCTGCTTTGCGTGCTGGAGATTCTGCGCACCGAATCGGACGAGCAGCACATCCTGTCTTTGGACGATATCTGCAATCGCCTGCTGACTTACGACATTGCGGCCGATAAAAGAGCTGTTTCCTCCGACATCAGGGTGGCCAACAGCTTTGCGGAATGTATCATTCCCGTTTATCGCCCGCAAAAAGGATTTTACTATAAGCAATCCGACGAGTTCCGCCCCGTATACATGTCCTATCTGGCGGCAGCCAACTCCCCCTATTATGACAGGGATGAGCTCAGCCGCTACATGAAAGAGGTGCGAAAGCTCGCCAGCATTCCCACTTACAATACCCTGTTCGGAACCGGAACCAATCTGGACTACCCCGTAGGCAGGCTGTATCCCGATTGGTTTATTCTCAATCAGGTCAAAAGCAACATTGTTAACCGCTGCCTGTGTGCCGTGACCCTGCGGGATAAGCCCAATGACCGCTCCCTTCTCAAATTCAGTACCACCCGCCTGATTGTTCGCCCTGTGGGCACCGTTTTGTGTTCGGGCAGCGGCGCCTTTGTTTTCGCGTTGGAAAACAGCGACACCCTTTATAAGGTGAATTTTTGGCGGATTGCGGAATGCGAGACACTGGAGCAGACCTACCCGCCCTTTGCCGTTCAGCCCGATGTTGCCGCCGCCGTGGATTATTTCAGCGCCAAACCGTTTACCCCCTACGGAAGCGTTACGGTCAAATTCCGTTTTCCCCCCGAGCTGTATGCCGATGTTATCTCCTTTTGGGGCATGCGCACCCAAATCGAAAAATGCGAAAACGGCTTTACCGCTCAGGCCGCCGTGCGGTTGGGCTATGACATTATCGGCTGGCTGAATGTGAACCGTGACCGCATCACCATGCTCAGCCACGGCAGTATTCAAGAATTGGAGGATACCCTCAAATGACCATTCGTAAAAATATGTTAAAGCGTATTGTTCTCCTTGCTCTCTGCTTTGCGATGATTCTTTGCACCGCCGCCTGCGGCAAAAATAAGGATGAAGCCATCGTCCCCTCCGAAAAAAAGGTGGCCATTCTGGTTGCTCCTCAGGCGCAATACCCCGAGGATTATGCCGCCGCCATGGCCGCACAAAAGGAATACCCCGACAGCGTGATTGTCAAGGAATATGCCGACAGCCGCACGCTGAAGGCCGGTGACGGTGAAATCATCACCCTTTCCGAGCAGCTGGCCGCCGACAGCACCGTGGGTGCCATCATTTATGCCCGCGCCACCCAGTTCACGGACGATGCGATTTACCGCGCCAAATCCAAAAACTCTCAGATTGTTACCGTTGCCATTGAACCCGAGGATAACATTGAGCATGTGGCCGATGTTGCCACGCTGGTGCTGACCTGTGACTGGAATGCTGCGGCTGCCGATATGGTCAACGCCGCCA
>JAZRWZ010000236.1:0-5438 GCA_045599985.1 Acutalibacteraceae bacterium
GCCTTCACCATGGCGCACATGACCTGCCAGGACGGCGGCGAGGCGCTGGAAAACCACACGGCTTTGAGCGAGCTTGAAATCAAAAAGCTGAACAAAATCATGGCAAAGGCCGAAAGCAGAAATCTGACGGCTGATGAAGCCCGGCGGCTCAAGGGCCTTTCCATCAGCTGGCGGTTCTTCAAGTGCGGCACGTTTGCAGGGGAATTCAACTGGTTCTCCTTTGTCAATGACCCGGTAATGGAAGCGGAAAAGTTGTATAACGATATGAGGGATTACGGTATCCGGTTCCTGAGTGAGGGCGGTGGAGTGCCCTTTACCGATGCCGCGCCGGATTTCACCGTAAGGCCCACATGGTGGTTCTCTCAAAAGGAGAATATGCCCCAATCCGTCCGGCTCCGGTCGGCGGTTCTGCCCGTCATCAACAAAATCCTGCGGGCAATCAATATTTTTAACTGAAGATAAACGGGATAATGACCCGGATATCTACGCCTTGCCCAACGCCTGCGAGGGCCGCATTTTCGGGGGGCCGATGATTGAGATTTTCATTTCCTCCCCCCGCCCGGATATTATCCGTGTGCAGTTTTCCGTTCCGGGCGAAAAACTGGATTTTATGGTAATCGGCGGCGAGGATATGAAGGGCGTCATATCCCGTTACACCGCCCTCACCGGTCTGCCCGCCCTTCCCCCCGCATGGACCTTCGGCCTGTGGCTGACATCTTCCTTCACCACATCCTATGACGAAAAAACCGTCAGCGAGATGGTGAGCGGCATGCGCGAAAGGGGAATTCCCATGAGCGTGTTCCACTTTGACTGCTTCTGGATGCGCGAAAACGAATGGTGCGGTTTTGAGTGGGACAAAGCGGTGTTTGAGGACCCGGAGGGTCTGCTTGGCCGCATGAAAAAAGAAGGGCTTAAAATCTGCGTGTGGGTCAACCCCTATATCGGCCAGAAATCGCCCCTGTTCAAAGAGGCCATGGAGAATAATTTCCTGCTCAGCCGCCCCAACGGCGATGTGTGGCAATGGGATTTGTGGCAGGCGGGCATGGGTATTGTTGATTTTACCAATCCCGATGCTTGGAAATGGTATCAGAGCAAGCTCCGCCGCCTTATGGAGCAGGGGGTGGACGCCTTCAAAACGGATTTCGGTGAAAGAATACCCACCGATGTGGTGTACTTTGACGGCTCCGACCCCGAACGGATGCATAACTACTACGCCTATCTCTACAACAAGTGCGTTTTTGAGGCCATTGAGGCATATAAGGGCAAAAACGAAGCGGTGGTGTTTGCGCGCAGCGCGGCGGCAGGGTGTCAGAAATTCCCCGTTCACCGGGGAGGCGACTGCTTTGCCACCTACCTTTCCATGTGGGAGTCGCTTCGCGCCGGGCTTTCCCTGTGCATGTCCGGCTTTTCCTTCTGGAGCCACGATATCGGCGGATTTGAAGGCACGGCCTGCGCCGATGTGTATAAACGCTGGCTGGCGTTCGGCCTGCTCTCCACTCACTCCCGCCTTCACGGCAATTCCTCCTACCGTGTGCCGTGGCTGTTCAATAAAGAGGGCGAAACCGACGGCGCGGAATCCGTGGCGGTTGCCCGATATTTCTCCGAGCTGAAATGCTCGCTGGTGCCTTATATTTTCGGGGCGGCGGTCAATGCCCACCAAACGGGTGTGCCCGTTATGCGGGCCATGGTGCTGGAGTTCCCCGGGGATTTCACCTGTGAGGATCTGGAACGCCAGTATATGCTGGGCGACAGCCTGCTGGTTGCTCCCGTGTTCCGTGAAAGCGGTGAGGTGGATTATTATCTGCCCCGCGGCACATGGACTCACTTACTTTCCAACGAGGTTCGTGAGGGTGGCGGATGGCAGAAGGATTGCTGCGACTTCTTCTCGCTTCCCCTTTATGCAAGGGAGAATTCCATCATTCCCTTCGGCGCTGTCAACAACGCGCCCGACTACGATTACGCCGAAAACATCACCCTTCATATTTTTGCTCTCAAGGATAAAGCGGCTATGCGAATCTGTGATACCAAAGGCAATGCGGTGCTGAAAGCGGAGGCAATCCGCACGGGCAGCACGGTTACCGTTACGCTGGATTCCCTGCCGGACGGTGCAAAAGTGCTTTTGAGAAATGAGGATTCCGTCACATCCGTTTCGGGTGCAGAAGTATCCCAACATAAGCTCGGCACACTGCTTCTGCTCACCGAAAAAACCGTTACAATAGAACTTTGATTTATTAAACGGCTGTTTTTTCGGGATTGTTTTCAAAAATAAAAATCGTTTCTCATGGGAAAAATCAGATAAAACAGAAATCAAAAAAGGATACAAAAAAACGACGATGGAGTACACCGTCGTTTTTTATATGGGATAGTATGTAATTCGTTCAGTTTTCCTCGCGGTCACGGCGCTGAACAAGCACGGCAAAAATGATGATGGCGCCGCGGACTGCCTCACAGAGGAAGGTGGGCACGCCCAGCATATTCAGCACGTTGTTCATAACTCCGATGATGAGCATACCGATGAAAGCACTGGCGAGGTTTCCTTTGCCGCCGCTCATGGCGGTTCCGCCCACCACAACCGCGGCAATGGATTCCATTTCAAATCCGCTGCCCGCATTGGCAAAATCCATGGAGCCGATTCGGGCCACATAAATAATGGCGGCAACGGCGCACATAAGGCCGCTCAGGGTGTAAACACGGCGTTTGACGGTGTTCACCTTGATGCCGGAGTATCTGGCCGCTTTTTCGTTGGAGCCTACGGCTACGACCTGCTTGCCGAAGGCGGTTTTGCGATAAGTAAAATACAGCAAAACCACAATGGCGGCCCAGTAAAGAATGGGCAGAATAACCTGACCGCTGACCTTTAACGAGGCAAGCTGCTTGAAGCCGGAGGGCACGCTGGGGTTAAAATTTTTGGTTAACTGCTGGGTAACGGAACGAAAGATTTTCATTGTGCCCAGAGTAACGATGAACGGGGGGATTTTGCCGTAGGATACCAGCAGACCGTTGATTTCACCGAAAAGGCAGCCCAGCAGAAGGGATGCGAGAACGGCGATGATGTAGGCGGGAACACCGCTGATTCCGAGCTTTAAAAGAAGTCCGGCAGCGGGGTCAAGCAGATACATCAGTGCCGCACCCACGGCGCAGGTCGTGGAGCCTACGGAGAGGTCGATACCGCCGGAAACGATAACAAAGCACATGCCCAGCGCAATCACGCCGGTGTAGGTGTTGTTCCTCAAAATATTCAGCCAGGATTGCCATAGCTTGGGAAGAACGGCGGCAGCACTGCCCTCATTGAACCCGATGACAATGCACTGCACGGCAATCATGATGGCCAGCGCAATCAGCGTGGGGATGATGCTTCCGTTCCCGGTAAACAGAGAGAATTTTTTGGAAATGCCCTTTTTGGTTTTACTCATGTGATTCGTCTCCTTTCCGCGCGCCGGTTGCGTAAATCATCATATTTTTTTCGTTCATTTCTTCGCCGCTGACCTGTGCCGCAATTCTGCCGTGGCGAAGCACGATGGCGCGGTCACAGATGCGCATGATTTCCTGCCCCTCCGAGGTCAGCACGATAATGGCCATGCCGGATTCGGCCAAGGCCTTTACAATGGCATAGATTTCTTCCTTGGCACCCACATCAACGCCCTGCGTGGGGTTGTCCAGAATCAGCACCTTCGGGTTGGAAATAAGCCATTTGGCAAGCACAACCTTTTGCTGGTTGCCGCCGGACAGGGTGGTGATGAGGTTTTCCTCATTGCTCATTTTGATTTGCAGGTCTTTTACCTGTTTATCAAGCACTTTTTTCTGCTTTGCCTTGCTTAAAAAGCCAAGGCGGCAGTATTCCTTCAGGGTAACGACGGTGCCGTTATCCAGAATGGTCATGTCGGGGATAATGGCGTTTTCCTTGCGGTTTTTCGGCAGATAGGCAATGCCTTCGCTTAAAGCTTCGTGGGGTGCGGAGGGATGGATTTCTTTGCCGTCCAGAATGATTTTTCCCGCGTATTTTCCGCCGTAAATGCCGAACACGGTGCCGAAGATTTCACTTCTTTTATCACCCAGCAGTCCTGTTATGCCAAGCACCTCACCGCTCTTCACCGAAAGGGAAATATCGACAAAATCAACGCCGTCCGTAAGGGCTTCCAGCCGCAGCATCTCGCCGCCGTATCCGGCAGGGGAGCAGGCATTCTCAACGCCCAGGCTGTGGCCCACCATGAAGGAGGCCAGCTCCTCCGCGCTCACATCGGCAATCAGGCCGCTGTTTACGGCTTTGCCGTTGCGCAGCACGGTGTAGCGGTCACAAATCTGCATGACTTCATCCAGCTTGTGGGAGATGAAAATCATGGCAATACCCCGCTCCTTCAGAGTGCGCATAATGGTGAATACCCTTTCGATTTCCGCACCGGTCAGGGAGGCTGTGGGCTCATCCATAATGATAACGGAGGCATCCGTCATCAGTGCCCGGGCAATTTCAACCATCTGCTTATAGGAGGCATCCAGCTCGCTTACCATCTGTGTGGGGGAAATGGTGATGCCCAGTTTTTCGAACAATGCCGCCGTTTTGCCAATCATCTGTTTTTTGTCGATGAACGGGCCGATTTTTGGGAAATCCCCCAAAAACATATTTTCGTAAACGGTCAGGTCATTGATAAGGTTCAATTCCTGATGAATAAAAGCGATGCCGGCCTTCTGCGACTCGGCGGGGCTTGCGAAGGTGACCTTCTTATTGTCAAGCAGAATCTCTCCCGCATCGGCAGTCAGAATACCGCCGAGAATATTCATCAGTGTGGATTTTCCTGCGCCGTTTTCGCCGAGCAGGGCGCATATCTCACCGCCGCTTATTTCAAAATCCACGGCGTCAAGCACATTTCCGGCACCGAAGGATTTGGATATTCCTTTGATGTTCAGTTTCATTTGTGCCTCCCGATTCTTTCATTCACAAAAATAATCCGACAGTCCGTCCAATAACGGAAAGACTGCCGGATTTTGCTGACAGTAGTTTTTAATAAACCGTGTTCTGGGGGTCGATGTAGTTGTCAACGTTATCAGCAGTAACGATGGTGGTGGGAATCACGATTTCGCTTTCGCAGGGTTCACCATTGCAGAGTGAAATAGCGGCTTTGACTGCATCCTCAACCATGGAGGGGCTGTAAAGAGCGGAGGCAAGCCCGAGGGAAGCATATTTGGTATCCTTAATCATCTTGAAATATTCCTGCATTCCGCCGCCGCCGGTAATGGCCTTGATATCGGTTCTGCCGGCCTCTGTGATGGCCTGAATGGCGCCGATGGAGGTTTCATCGTCCATGGAGAAAACGGCATCTACCTGCTTGTGGCTTTCCAGAATATCGGTCATATCGCGCAGACCGTCATCACGGGTGAAGGCTGCCTCGCTGACTTCAAAAATGTTTGATTTGTCATAGTTGATTTCATCAAGATAAGCGTAG
>JAZRWZ010000237.1:0-4691 GCA_045599985.1 Acutalibacteraceae bacterium
CCTGCTGTTGTGGGAACTGCGAAGAACGGAGGCAGCTTGTGACGGATTTTAAGCTGACCGCGCATCTGTGAAACGCTTGTTGCAGGATTCATGACTCTTGCACCTGCCGCTTTGGCACAGTCCATTGGTGAGCCGCCGCCGAAAGCGATGATGCCCTCGCAGGCGTTGCTGAGGTAAAGTCTGCGGGCTTCTTCGATATTTTCAATTGAAGGGTTGGGCTGAACGCCGTCGTATACAACATACTGCACACGGGCCTTGTCCATTTCCTCATAAAGGCTGTCAAGCAGATGAAGGCCGGTAAGACCCTTATCGGTAACAATCAGAACCTTTCTGACGCCTTTGGACTTTACAAATTCGGGCAGTCTGCGAATGGCGCCGGGGCCTTCCAGCAGTTCGGGCTCTTTCCAGTCAAACAGATTGGTGCCCATAACCAGTTTAAAGCCGGCCTGATAGGTGCGGTAATAGGTGGTTTTCAATGACATGGGAATTCTCCTTTTCTTGAAGATTTGCACGGGGCGGAAAGCATCTGCCCGCACAACAATAATACATTGTAATTATAACATTGCATATTCAAAAGTCAAGCACGGAAAAACGGGATTGCCCTGCTCGGAAAAACGGGATTGCCCTGCAAAAAAGAGCGGCCGATGTGTTGACAGGCAGGGGATGGGGCAAAAGAAAACCCCGTCCGAAGACGGGGCGAAAAAGCGGAATTCAATCAAGGGGAATTTCATCCAGAGGCACAATTTCCTGCATGGTAACGGGCTCCTTCTCGAAGGGAGCAGCATATTTATCCTGATAGTAATTTTCGGGCTTGCAGTTAAAGGAGCCGTCGGGAGCAAAGGTGATTACCGTGCAGCCGCGCTGTGTGCCCTGCTGATAAATGCCGATGTAGGCAAGGTAGTCAATGCTCATGCCGTAGGTCAGGCGGATTCCCTTATAGTCGAGGGAGAAGTTGTTCAGGTGGTCGTGGCCGCAGAAGATGGCCTTGGTGGAGCCCAGCTCCTGTGCGGTTTCAAACAGCGTATCCTCGCCGATGCCGGGGTAAAGAACACGCTTGCTTTCGCCGGCGGTGCCGTAATACAGCTTTACATTTTCGGTATCCTTAAAGCCGTTTTCCACATATTCCACCCAGGCATCCCTGTATTCCACCAGAGGAATGTGGAAGAACAGAGCGGATTTTACGGTGCTGTCCCCGGTCAGACCAAGGGACTTGAAGGTGGCGGCATTGGCGGCGTTATCGGCCAATACATTCTTCTTGTACCAATCCACCTGATCCTGATGGATGTTATCGTATTTCCAGAAAATGCCGAACCAGTCGCCGTCGGTGTAGGAATGGCTGTCAAACAGATAGATGGCCTGCGTCAGCACGCCGCGGGAATCCTGCACATGGATAATCTGATTGCCGAAGCCCGCAATCTCTTCGGGACCGGCCTGATACAGGCAATAGCTGAAGGCATCGCCGCTGTAAAAATCGGAGATTTTCTCACGGGAGTAGTAGCTGTATGCCTCTGTGTCATGGTTGCCGAAGCAGACCGTCCAGTACACACCCAGCTTTTCCATCAAATCGGCAAACAGCTTGGCGGAGGCTTTGTTGTTGAGGGTACCGGCCTGGAAGGGCACGGGGTAACCCACATCGCCGGTCACAACTACCAGGTCCGGCTTTTCCGCCGTTACCATGGCGGCCACGGCATTGAGGGCCATGGCATCCTTTTTGGTGCTCAGCCAGCCGCCGCCGATGTGCACATCGGTAAGCTGGAGCACTTTAAGCTCACGGTCGGTTGTGAAGCGCCAGTTTCCGTTTTCATCCTGCTGAGGCACGAGCTGATTCTCGTAGGTCACGGCGGGGATGGAGGCGATTTTGGCGGCGTTCTGCTTGTTGCCGATTACGCTGATAACGGCGGTAACGCCGAAAAACAGCACCAGCACAATCAGTATGCCCGGCAGAACCTTACGGCCGGTTTTTTTCTTTTTTCTTTCTTTGCGGGGTGCTTTCTCTTTTTTCATTATTATTTCCTCCTGAAAGGCGGTAAAAGCCGTCACATTTGCGGTGATGATGGGTTATGGCAGGTCATCCTGATGGGTTTTGTTGGAGTCACGCTTGATTTTGTGGGTGGTGGTTTTAATGAAATCGCTGTCACGCACGGTAAAACTGCGGATGTGCTTGAAGGCGGGCAGGCGGCTGTTCACCGCATCAATGGCGGCCTCCACGGCGGCGTGAATCTCATCGGGAGTGGGGATTTTACCAAGCAGCTCTTCAATTTCGGCAATGTCGGGGAAAATCTGGGCATGAACCGAGGTTTCGCCCTTTTTATCCTCCACACCCTCCACCATGCAGGAGCACACGATGCTGTTGGTGCCCAGGTGGTATTCCAGTTCCTCGGGGTAAATATTTTTGCCGTTGGAGGTTACAATCACGTTTTTGCAGCGCCCGGTCAGGTGGTAATGGCCCTCGTCATCCACAAAGCCCAGGTCGCCGGTGTGGAAAAAGCCGTCCTCATCCATCACTGCTGCGGTGGCATCGGGATTGTTGTAATATCCCAGCATAACCATGCCGCCCTTGACGCACACCTCACCGATGCCGTCACCGTCGGGGTCTTCGATTTTTACATCCACCCCGGGCAAGGGTTCACCGATGGAATCGGTGGTTTGCAGACGGTCGTGGTTGATGATGGCAAGAGGAGCACATTCCGTCAGGCCGTAGCCGAACACAATGCGGATGCCCCATGCCTCAAAATCCTTCAGAATCTGAGGGTCAATGGAGGCACCGCCGCAGATGATCAGCCGCATTTTGCCGCCGAAAACTGCCTGCACTTCCTTAAATATGATTTTGCTCAGGTCAACATTCAGGGCTGCTGCGGCGCGGCAGATGGCCTTTCCGGTTTTCAACTTCAAGGGGCCGAGACGGGTCTTTTTGATTTCCTTCATAATGCGCTTATGCACGGTTTCCAGCACAAGGGGAACCGCCACCAGCAGGGAGGGGGTGAACTCCTTCATGTTGCGCATCACATATTTGAAGCTTTCGCAGAAGGTGATTTTTGCACCGCAATAAGGGGCGAAAAACAGGATAATGGCGCTCTCAAAGGTGTGGTGGAGAGGCAGCAGGGAGATGGCGCAGTCCTCGGGGTAAATCTTGAGCACGCCCATGCAGGCCTTGACCTCAAAAATGTAGTTGTTCTGGCAAAGCATAACACCCTTGGACACCCCCGTGGTGCCGGAGGTAAAAATCAGGGTGCAGAGCTTGTCGGTTTTTTGCTCAACGGTTTTCCAAAGGGCATTGCCCTCTGCCAGCAGCTTTCTGCCCTCCTCCAGCAAATCGGAGAAGGGGGCGGCCTCATCCTTTTTGGGGTTGAAGCAGAAAACGGTGAGGTCAGCCAGCGTTTCCTCGGACAGACGGCTGTAAATCTTTCTGTCGCAGAACAGATATTTGGTGCCGGAGGCATCCAGTATGCCCCGGATATCCTCCTCATGCAGTTCTTTATCCACCGGCACAATAACGCCGCCGGAGCAGATAACGCTGATGTAGGTCAGGCAGTATTCGTAGCAGTTATCCCCGCACACCGCAGCGCAAACGCCCTCAATCCCTCTTTGAATAAGGGCGGAGCTCAAGGCATCCACATCGCTGCGGTACTGGTGATAGGTAATCAGGGAGCGAAGGTCTCCCTTTTTTATTTCAAAGGCGGTTCTGTTCCCGAAAATGTCGTCGGCGGTGTCGATCAGCTCGCGCACGGAGTGAAAGTCGCGCACGTCATAAAAAGCATCCATCGGGGAGGACCTCCTTTCTCATTTTCTCTTTCAATAATCGGAGCCGGAAACCGGGCGGCATACAGCCCCGTCAAAATATGTTTTTCGTCAAACGCGGACAAATTCTATCATAGAATATCTCCCGATACAACAGACCACAGCGTTTTTTACGCAAATGTTAAGCACTTCTTAAGCAATTAATTCCGGGACGGAATATAAAACAATATATGGTATATATTATAAGCATTCCCGAAAAAAGCATACTAAACACGGAGCCGCCGGCAAAAGAAAAACGGCACGGAATCCGTCAAAAAAACGGAATCCGTGCCGGGGTGTTCCGGGTGTGGATTACTCCTCTGCAAGGGCATCAAAATCGATTTTTCTGTCTTTGCAGTAGTACTCTCTGTCGTGCTCGCCGATGGTGCGCAGAACGCGGGCGGGATTGCCAACGGCCACCACATTGGCGGGCAAATCCCTGGTTACAACGGCACCGGCACCCACCACGGTGTTGTCGCCTATGGTAACGCCGGGCAGCACGATAACTCCCGCGCCCAGCCAGCAGTTTTTGCCGATGTGAACGGGCATATTGAACTGAAGCGCCCTGGCGCGCAGCTCGGGCATAACGGGGTGCCCTGCGGTGGCAATCACCACATTGGGGGCAATCAGCGTGCCGTCACCGATATAGATGTGGGTATCGTCCACCAGAGTCAGGTTGAAGTTGGCATACACGCCGCTGCCTAAATGCACATGGCGGCCGCCCCAGTTGGAGTGCAGAGGGGGCTCAATGTAGCAGTTTTCTCCGATTTCGGCAAACATCTCTTTGAGCATGGCCTGCCGCTTATCCAATTCGGTGGGGCGGGTCTGATTAAAGTCATAAAGGCGGTTCAGGCACAAAAGCTGCTCCGCCATAACGGCGTCATCGTTGGCAAAAGGCATATTGTGTTCAAATC
>JAZRWZ010000238.1:0-1322 GCA_045599985.1 Acutalibacteraceae bacterium
GCTGCCAACCATTTTCAGTTTTTTGACCCGCTTCTGGTGGGCCTTGGCATCAAGGGGCGGCAGGTTCACTTTATGGCGAAAAAAGAGCTTTTTGAGAATCCCGTTGCCGCCTATTTCTGCACACGGCTCAACGCCTTTCCCATTCAGCGGGGCGCCGCCGATATGAAGGCGATGCGGTATGCCTGCAAGGTGCTGGAAAGCGGTAAGATTTTGGGCATCTTCCCCGAGGGCACCCGTTCGGAAACGGGAGAAATCGGTGATGTCAAGCGTGGTATCATTACCATTGCCGTAAAAACCAAAAGCGATATCCTTCCCGCCGCTCTGTATAATGAGGACGGATTGAAAAAGCACAGCAAAACCACCGTGCGCTTCGGCAAGGTGATTCATTACGAGGATCTGGGTCTGCCGGAAAGGCCGACGAAAAATCAGCTGGCCGCAGCCGCCGATTATGTGATGGATACCATTGCCGCTTTGCAGGCTATGGGCCACGGTGAATAACGAAAAGCAAAAAAACAACCCGCAAGCCGGAGCACGGCCTGCGGGATTTTTGCATATGGGGGTAAAACGGCGGGGAAGAATTATTTCTTCATCAGGCTGCGAATCATGGCTTCGCACTGGGCCTGATCCATCAGCTTGGGCACGGGGTAAAGAGGATTGCCCTCTTTCAGAGCGCGGGCGGCGATGGTGGGGATATCCTTCTCCTGAATCATGTCGAAGCCGTCGGGGATGTTCATGCGGGCGTTCATGGCACGAATCTCGGCAATAAAGGCCTTGGCTTTTTCTTCATCGGTGCCGTCGGTCTTCACACCGGAGATGACAGCCAGCTTTGCCAGACGGGCATAGGCAGTCTCGCCGTAGAAGTCAAGAATGTGGGGCAGGATGGTAGCCATGGCAAGGCCGTGAGGCACATGGTAGAAGCCGCCAAGGTTGTGGCCGATGGCGTGAACATAACCTACATAAGCGCGGGTGAAAGCCATGCCGGCGTAGTAGGAGGCCTTGAGCATATTGTTGCGGGCATCAATATCCTTGCCGTTGGCATAGGCCTTTTCCACATTGGCGAAAATCAGTTTAACGGCCTTCTCGGCATATTCCTCGGTGTTGGCAACGTTGCTGCGGCCGATGTAAGCCTCAACAGCATGGGTCAAAGCATCCATGCCGGTGGTGGAGGTGATGTGAGGGGGCAGGCCGATGGTCAGCTCGGGGTCAAGCACGGCATATTTGGGGCGAAGCTTGGGGTCGTTGATGGGGCACTTCTTGTGGGTAGCCTCGTCGGTAACAACGGCGGCCAGAGTCACCTCGGAGCCGGTGCCTGCGGTGGTGGG
>JAZRWZ010000239.1:0-6444 GCA_045599985.1 Acutalibacteraceae bacterium
ATGAAGGTGTTATCATGAAAAGAATTCTTGCGGTTATTCTTGCCGTTATCATCGGCACGATGGCTTCCGTCAATGCCTTTGCGGCATCGGCACAAAAAACCTACATCAGCGACCTTGTTGCCGTGACGGCAAAGGACGAAAACGATGCAAAAGCACAGCTGGAAAAGGCCGGCTATAAGCTTCTTGCCGGCAGCAACGTCAACTCCTCCCTGAAAACCGGGGTATATCTCGGCTATAAGGAGACCGACAATGCCGACGAGGCCATTACCGATATTGCCGGCATGAACATGACCGGTAAATTCAGCTACTCCGATTACAAAACCATAATGGAAAACAACAAAGAGGAAATCAAAGAAACCATCGACAATTTTGAGCCGGTTATCGCGGAATTTCAGGCCAATTTTGAAGAAGAAAGACCTGCCGCCGTTGCCGCTTACAAGGCCATGAATGTTTTTAAGGATGACGACAGCGGCAAGCTCATGGGTGATTATCTTCTTGACTACGATTTCAGCGACGATTCACAGAAGAAGATGACCAACACCTTCATGCAGGCAAACAGCCAGATTATTCTCGGCATTATGCAGCAGGCATCCTTTGCCGGTGATGACGGTGAAAATACTCTTGCCGACAGACTCAGCAAACTCGGCCCGAAGGGTATTGAAAGCAAGTTTAAAATATACCGCACGGTTGCTGCGGCAAATCAGGCGAAGGAAGCGGAATACGGCGATACAGCGGCAATCCTCTATGGCGATTGGGAAAGCCTAAACGACTATATCGGGCGTGCCGAAACAGCCATTACGAATGGGGACGGCATACTGCCGGAGGAGCCTTCAAAAACCGAAGAACCCGACGGTGTCAGCCAGCAGGTGAAGGATTATGTCAAGGGACTTGAAGCGGCGGCACAGACTGTTACCGTGGCAGACGATGCCTCCAACCTTGCTCTTTACAACCTGCTTGCCATAACCGAATACGGCGACGGCACTCTGCTTGACTTCTTCAGGCGCCCCGCAGGCGAAGTGAAAAAAGAAGAGCTTTATCCTCTTGTTGACGCCATGAGTGAGGGCCAGCGTTCACAGGCCGATGCAAACGGTCTCAAGCATACGCTTGAATGCGCCTTCAACAGCCTTGAAAAGGATGCAGAAGAGTCAAAGAAAGCCGTCGAAACCGTTGAGACCGTTGCGGAAGCCTTTGAAGTGACCTCTATTTTTGAAGGTGTTGACAGAAGCATCTTTGAAGACGGTGTTGCCTTCACCAGTGCCGCCACGGAGCATGAGCGCACCACCGGCGAAAGCTGGATTACGGAGCTTACGGGTATTGAGACTGATGAAGCGTTCTGGTACAAGTCAATGATTACCTCCCTTGCCGTGTCCGGCGTGCTGGTAGCCACCTGCATCGGTGCCGCTCTTGTGCAGAGAGCACACGCCTCATCCCTTAAAAACTCCGTAAAGGTTTTGAACGAAGCAAAAGAACGCCATATGGATATTTGCGAGTTCTGCTTCGGCAGTTCCATTACTTATGAGCAGGATTTCACCCGCACAAATGCCTTCGAGTTTGTAAACGGCTTCAGAACAAATAAGAAGACTCCCGCATTCCAGGCAGTTTTTGACAAGGTAGAATCCGATTACGAGATGGCAGACCTGAATAACAGAGTCCTCAAATATTCCTCTACTCCGGCTATTGCGGGCTTTATCAAGTGCGCTTCACTGATTCTTCTTGTTGTAGCCGTTGCGGCGGATATTTACACCGTTTACGAGTACATCAACGCCAAGAATGCGCAGGAGGAAAAGATTCCTCATCACCTTGTTACCGCGGTAAAGACCCCCTACGGTGAGGATTATGTTTACTACGCAACCGTAAAGAACCTCAACGGTGAAGCACAGGATACCAATAATCACGAGGCTGACCCGAAAATCGGCTGGCTCACCCTTTACACCGCAAAGGATAAGGCGGCGGGGAATCCGATACTTACAGAGAACCTTAAAGCACAGACGGGTTCAACCGATTTCAAAGAGGGAACCGGGTTTATTCACCTGTTCAATGAAACAGCGGCGCTCAACCTTACCGATGAGGTTTACACCGGCGTGAAGGACGGCGCAAAGGGCACCTACATTCTGTTCTCCCGCGATGCCTCCGCTCTTGCAGGCAGTGCAATCACCGGCGGCACGGCGGCGATAATCGGCGTGGGCGGCCTTGCGGTGGGCGCGGTAATCGGCGCTCTGCTGGCAAAACTTACGGGAAAGAAGAAAAAGGAAAACGCTGCGGCGTAAATAATCATAAAAGCGGTCTGAAAGCTCCATGCCTTCAGACCGCTTTTGTATTAATGATTATTCAGTAAATTTCCCAGCGTCATTTCCGCCCACGAATACTGCGACATATACTCCCCTCTGAAAAGCTCTTCACTGCCCCTTGCCTTGTTGAGAAAATCAAAGTAATCACAGCTTATTTTGGCGGCATCCACGCCGAGTGAACCTTTTTGTGACAGAATCACATCGCCGCAGCCGCTGCATTCAAAGGTACTTTTCAAATCCGAGCGAAGGCGTTTGAAATAATCGGCGTGACTGTCATCTTCCCAGAGTATTGCCGACAGCTCGTTGTTTGAAACCATGGCCCCCTGCCTGTCAATCAGGTAGGCAAAAAGCTCCTTTGTTTTGCTGTAATGGAAAGCCGGAGGGGCTCCGTCAATCAGAACGGAAAAATTGCCGAAGCATTTGACCGTGACCCGGCTTTCTTCCGTAACGGGGAACCGCAGAAACCGGATTTCATTGAGAATGTCTTCGGCTGTTGCGGGTTTCATGAGATATCCGCTGGCGTGTAAATCCATCGCTTCGCTTTTGTAGTCATCAAACCCGGTTACAAAAATGATGTTAAGCCGGGGATTGATTTTTTCCAGCTTCTCCGCAAGTTCAAGGCCGGTGATGCCTCTCATATTGATGTCTAAAAAAGCGATGTCAATATGTTCTTTCCCTGCAAACGCAAGCAGTTCTTCGCTTTTCATAAAGGGGTGTATATCCGCACCGGGCAGGGCGGTGCGAATCGATTTTTCCGTTGCGCGAAGTGCCAAAGCCTCGTCATCAATTATTACAACAACCGTAGCGGCTCACCTCCGTTCATTTTGTGTTTTTGGGCAGAGAAACCGTGATTTCCGTACCTTTGCCGATTTCGCTTTTTACCGTAACCTCTGCATTACAGAGCATTTTCAGCCTCTCAATGCCGGAGGAAAGCCCAATGTGCCCTTCGGTGCTTTCCACCTCGGAGGGATCAAAACCCACACCGTCGTCAATGACCTTCACGGTGATAACTTCTCCGTCATCGTGAACCGAAAGGGTGACCGTGCCGCCGCTTTCCTTCATCCCCACGCCGTGCTTTACCGCATTTTCCACAAGGGGCTGAATGGAAAGCACGGGCACCTTGAAATCAACGGTTTCAAGGTCAAATACGATTTTCAGATATTCACCGAAGCGCACGGTTTCAATGTTCAGATAATTTCTGATATGCTGAAGCTCTTCTTCAAAGGGAATCGCTTCCGTTTTTTCAAGAGCGGAAAGATTGCCCCGCAGGTATTTGGCAAAGGAGATGGTGGTGTCCCTTGCAAGGGGCGGATTCTCGTCACAAAGCTGTGCAATGGCGGTGAGCGAGTTGAAGATGAAATGCGGCTTGACCTGGCTGAGCATCAGCCTGAGATTGCTCTCCTGCAAACGGTTCCTCTGCTCAATGTATTCGTTGACAAACTGGTTTTGCATCGTAACGAACATGAGCATCAGGGTTATAATCAAAGCCATGTTGACAAGGTCGATTCCGAACAGAAAAGTCTGCAGAATCAATGCCGCAAGAGGGATAAGCATACAGGCGATAAGAAAGGCAAAAAGCTGCTTTGAAACGGTTTTCCGGTTTATGATTGTGTGAGAAAGGTTCCCGATGAAGATAAGGATACACGGAACCTGCGAAAGGATGAGCAGCTTGCTCTGACGGATAATGTTTTCGCCGTCAATGTAGTAAAATACCGGCCTGAATAAATTGTATACCAGCGCAGCGGTGCTCACAAAAATGAAAATCCATGTAACCGTATGGATGCGTTTGCCGTGTTTGCTTTGAACGGAGTGAATAATGTAATCGGTGTAAAAGCCCAGAAGCGTATATGTGAGCAGATTCTGCATAAAGCAGCAAAACGGCAGAAATGCTTTTGCCGCGGCAGAGTCGTGCCCGGTCATGATGCCGGATACCGCGCTGAAAAACAGCAGAAGAGCCTCGCAGAGCACAAGCATGGTGAAATCCTTCTGGATTTCCCGATGCTTGTCGGCAACAACAAACCTGCGGCAAAAAATAACCATCATACAGATGATGATGCCGAACAGCTCAACGGCTATATTGATTGTCAGAACTTCAAATTTCATTTTTCTTTACTCCGCAAATTCGGATTTGATACTCTGTTTTTTTCCTCGTATGTCGGATATTTCAGTAAACCCGGAATGGCATGGCATTTTCACACTTCAATTACTGCGGCGGGGGATGAATTGCCTGCCGGGTCGTATGCGGTTACGGTATATACGCCCGGTTTATTATCAACCGTCACAAATGCCTCGTCAAAATATTCGCATCTGCAAAGGAATATCCCGTCTACGCAGATACGGTAGTAAGCAACGCCGAAATTATCCGTTGAAGCGTCCCATTGAAGCTCACCGCCCACAACTCTCAGGTTTTCGGGTGCGGTGGGAGGTTCGCTTTCAAGCCTTCCGTTTTCAAGGTAATCAAGATATGTGTTGTGAAACATGGGGTCAACACAGTACGGGCTGTAATAATGGCTGTAGGAAAAAGTGATTATGTTTTCGGCAAATCGGGAAGCGATTTCCATCTGACTGATAAAGCGATTCATCGGCGCGGTCACATCCGCGGTGTTTTCGGTTGCAGGCCCCTGCGTTATTCCCGAAAGAATGTTTTCCGGCTGAGCGGTTGTGAAATTTTCGCAGTTTGCCCAAAGGTGAAATTTTTTTCCGCTGTCCCTGATGGCGGAAGAATACATCTGCCAGGTGTTTATCAGATTTTCTTCAAGGCACCACCCTGCACCGACTGCATCCTGCGGAGCAAAAATATCCTGTTCACGCAGATTGGTCTGCCTGAGGAACGATACCCAGAATGCTTTGGCTCCGAGCAGACCCGGATTGAAAGTGAATTGTGTGTAAAACGGACTTAAAACAAGGGGCTTGCTTTTATCCGTTTTTTCTATTGCATCAATGACGGTGTTCACTCCGTCTGCGATGGAAGAAACAGAAAGCTTCATAACCGGCGCGTTATTGATTTCGGGAACGAAATACCAGCCGAAAAACGCATCGGGCTGCCTGAGAACATAGTTATTGTATATTTCGTTTATCATGTCGGCAGTCACGCCGCAAACATTCTTGTATTCTTTGCCGATTCCGGCGGATACCCACCAGTTTTCAAAAAATGCAAGGCCGAATATCACCTTGACATTTGTGCCTTTGCAGTTGCGTAGAGCAGCGTCAACAACATTGCCTCCGCCGTATTCGGCATTTTGAAAAGCAGGCAATGCGGAATCATAATAGACCTCCCATTGGCCGCTGCTGTTCAGATTTGCAAGGTCCTGAATAATCAGGTATTCGATTCCCGCTTCTTCCATTGCGGAGATTTCCTGCTGCCAGCGTGCATCATCCCAATATACGCTCATCCACGATTGCAGAAATGTGCCGCTGCATTTTGCTTCGCATTTCTGAGCGGGCAAGGGATTGAAGGTCAGCAGGATTGCCGTTATCAGCGAGCATATTTTTCTTGCGATTTCAATTGCCGGATTTGCCTGAAACAGTAAAGTGATTTTTGAAAATACTGTCATCATTGATTCATTCAACTCACTATATTTTATTAAACTGTTTTTCACATTGTAATTCAAACCGATATATTATGCAAGACGAAAAAATTACTCACGGACTTTAAAATCTGCAATCTTGACTTTAAAATCTGCAATCTTGACTCTTTCTATTGCTTTCCATATAAAATTTTGTTATAATTAATTGATTAACTAAACTGGAGGATTGTTTGATGAAGCTTTCAAAGAGACTCTTATCTCTTCTCCTTTGCACGGTTTTGGTGCTGGGTGCTGTTCCTTTTTCGGGAGTAACCTCATTTGCGGAAGAAGCCTGCACTCATATCGACGATAACAGTGACAATATCTGCGACGAATGTAAAAATGCACTGTTTATTTACAGTGAACTTGACGGTGATACGGTTGTCAATACGGTGAAGGATATTCCGTCAACGGCTGTAAAAATCACTGCGGAAACAACGGCTCTTGAAAACGGTTGGAGTTATGTTGAAGGAAAGGTTGATATTTCTCATACGGTCAGCGTGCAGGGAACTGCAAACCTTATCCTTTGTGACGGCGCCGAGCTGACAGTGAACGGTTCGCCGTATTATGCCGGCATTTATGTCACACCC
>JAZRWZ010000240.1:0-8756 GCA_045599985.1 Acutalibacteraceae bacterium
TACATCGGCAGTGGTTTTGCCATCGGGGGCTGCGGTTGCGGTGGGAAGGGCAGCGTTGGTGCCTACGGTGCCGGGTTCACTTTCGGTTGCGGAAAGAGTACCGCCGTTGGCATCAAATTTTACGGTGTTCTGAGTGGAAAGGGTAGCATCAATGGTGGTGAGGTAGGGAACATACTCGTAGAAGGTTTTGGAGCTATCGGTATCAAGAGAAATACCTACTCTGCCAGCCTCGCCAATATCATACTCATCGCTCATACCCCATGCAGACAATGCATCCTCAGGAATACCGAATGCCATGTCGGAAGAGGTGGCAGTGGATTTTACGGTAAGGGGAATCTGGAAGAGCCAGGTATTGCCCTCGGAAATTCCAGCCTCGGGAGAATAAAGAATTACGTCAACCCAGCTCTCTTTATATTTTTCGTATACTTCCTCGGTGATGTAGGTTCTTTCATCCTCGATATCCCATAACTCATAAAGAGGAGTCCAAACATCCCAACTACCGCGATAAGAGTCATATGTGGTATTGTTGTTTTTGTAATTTGCGGTAAAGGGGTCTTCGGCATTAACATCCAGTGCTTCCGTGCCATCGGAAAGGTCATCATCAAACATATCCTTATCCCAAACACAAATCAACTCACCTTGTGATGTTTTCTGATCTGTGGTCAAAAAGACTCTTGCCAAAACTTCTTCACCGGGTTTTGCAACAGTAGTCGGTACCCAGTCAGGTGCGGCTTCTGTTCCTGCATTTCTGTAAATAACCGAAGTCAATGTTACAGAAGCTTCAGCTTCTTCCTCTTCAATGTCTTTGAAATGGAAACCTTCCCATGCAAAGCCAAGAGCGGAATTCGTTGACAGTATCAAGCAGAGTGCAAGAAGCAACGCAAGCGCTTTCTTCGCAAATTTCATACTGCTTTTTCCTCCTTGTTTGGTGTGATTTGTTCAACACGCTTTTTCTTTTTTCAGAATCCGTCTGTGCGGGCAGACTGCCCGGCCCGCACAGGCGGCTCATAACCTAACGGGGTAACTCAGGTTGTCGGATAAGTGACAACACCGGTAAGAGCATCCAATACCTGAACACCCTTAACCACATTCAGAACTGCCAACTGGTCGGCAGAGTTAATGGTGGTAACTCTGGCGGGGGTATTAAGGTTTGCTGCATACATCTTGCAGAAATCGTAAGTTCCCTTGGTGGACCAGGTGGTATTTTTCAGTTTCTTGAATGCATCGTAAACATTGTTACTGTCTGTGGAGTTGATGGTACCGTTACCGTCAACATCACCGTAAATAACAACATAGAACTTCTCGGCAACCTCACCGGTTACATTATCGGTAACGGTGACGGTTGAGCCTGTGCCCCAACCGCCGGCACCTTTGGTTACGGTAATGGTACCGTCACCGGCCACATCAAAGAACTCACTTGTGTATTTGGTTGCATTTCTGATTGAACCGGGGACTACATGAACAAACCAGAGATTGCAGGAACTGGAGTTAGCATACTTGCTGATATCAAAGGTTGTTTCTGTGAACAGGGTATTCCAGGAGCCGATTGCATTGCCTCTTCTGTCAATGGAAGACTTTGTGGCATCTTTGGAAATAAGATAAACCGCTTCTCTCTCATACACAGCGTAGTAGTTTGCTCCGCCGGAGGGAATGGTGGCTGTTTCATCAATGATATTGGCGGCAGTGCCGTCGGTGGACCAGCCAAGGAATTTATAATACTGAATAGTGGGGTCACCGGTTACTGCGGGAACGGAGTCACCGGGTATGCACTCTTCGTTGCTTTCCAGCAGGGTGTAGTCGCTGATGTTGGCAGTCAGTGTGCCGTAACCCTGGCCCACGGCATCGGTGGTGTTGCGGGTGGGAACATAGAAGTTAACGGTAACAACGGTCTGCACGGCATAAACAGCGTAGAAGGTCTTTGTCTTCACGGGAGCGCCTGCTTCGGAAACAATCTTGTAATCGTCAACCTTCAGGGCATCCTCGGCCTCTTCGGCATCCGCGGCGGAGGCCCAGCCGAGGAAGTCGTAACCCTCTCTAACGGGAACATCGGTGATGGCGGTTACATCGTCATCAAAGAAGTATTCGTTCTCATCCTTCTTGGAGGTAGCCTCGTCGGTGAATTTACCGCCGTTGGCATCCCATACAACCGCAACGGGGTCATCCATGACATCCCACAGGGCGTATACTTCAAGGTCGCCGTCGGGCATTACCTCGGTGTACATATCATCGGCTTCGCCGTCACCGTCGATATCCCAACCGATGAAGTCGTAACCCATCATATCGGGTTCAGCGGGAACATCAATCTCATCGCCCATGAAGAAGCCGCCGTATTCTTCGTACAGGGTCTTATCCTCATCCAGATAGTAGCTTACCTTGTAGGTGTTCCGGAGCCAGGAGGCATAGTAGGTAACATCGTTTGCTTCAGTCAAAACGCCGGCGGCAGGTTCCCAACCAAGGAAGGTGTAGCCTGCCTGTGTGGGATCGGTGGCAGGCACTTCGATGGTGCCGAGGTAAGCGGCCTGTGTGGATTTTTCGGTGTCGCCATCGGCCCATGCACCGCCGTTGGCATCAAAGGTAACGGTGTAAAGCGTGGACTTCAGGTAAGCGTAAAGCACAACAGGGGCGGAAGCCATAACAGTGCCGTGGTCAAACTTGGCGGAATCCGTCCAGTTGGCATCGGTGTACCAATCGGATAACTCCATGCCTTCGGGAAGCTTCACAAGAGTGCTGCCCTCGGCAAGAATGATTTCACCCTGAGGAATGTTGCGGTCCATTCTGGCGAATTCCTCGGTGCTGTCGGCAGCCTTGTAGATAACATAGGTTGCTTTCACGGCAAACAGAGCAACATAGGTGAAGTCGCCGGTCACGGTCTCGGGGAAGGCATCGGTCTCACCGTCGCCGCTGGTGTAATCCGTGGGGTCGGAGCAAAGGTCCCAACCAATGAAGTAGGCGCCGGCCTTGTAGGGATCGTCGGGCACGTCGAATTCTTCATCGATGTAGGCGTAGTAGGTCTCGTAATCTTCGCCGTCCACAACATACTTCACGGCATATTCTTTCAGCTGCCAGGAAGCTTTGAAGGTGGTGTCGGCTGCGGTATCAAGCACACCGGGAAGAGGCTCCCAACCGTCAAACACATAACCCGCTCTGGTGGGATTCTCGGCAGGAACGGTGATGGTGTCGAGGTAGGCAACATCCTGTGTTTTCTCGGTGGATTCATCTGCCCATGCGCCGCCGTTGGCGTCAAAGGTTACGGTGTAATCGGCCTCGTCAAGATAAGCATAAAGAGTGAAGCCGTTGTCAAGCATTACGGTATCGTAATCGAACTCGTTCTGGCAGGCAGCGTCGGTATACCAACCAACAATCTTCATGCCTTCGGGGGCAACTGCTACCTTGCTGTCCTTGGCTACGATTTTGCTGCCGTAGGAAATGCCGCGGTAGATGGTCTGGTAAACATTGCTGCCGTTCATGATTTTGAAGGTAACAATATTTTCAATGGGCTCGAAGTATGCATTGTAAACTGCGTCATCGGCAGGGAACACAGCGGGCAATACGGGAATGTAATCGCCGGTAACGGCATAGTAGCCGGTGTGGGTGGGCATGGTGGGGGCGGAAGCCTCAACCGCATCACCTGCATAACCGGTAACGGTGCCCACGGTGGTGTTATCGAAAGTATCCTTGAAGGTAAGGGTTACTTTCTTGGCCCAGATGGCGTAGTAGGTGGTATCTGCTGCGGGGTAAACAGAGGGGAATACGTTGGTATCCTCTGCCTGTGCGGAGGCGTTGGGGTCAGCAGACCAACCTCTGAAATCATAGCCCTCGCGGGTGGGCTCGGCGGGGTTGATGCTGTCTTCCCAATCATAACCGGGAGTAACGGAGGCCACGATGGCATCGGTGCTGCCGTCAATGTTGCCGCCGTTCAAATCGAAGGTTACATTGATTTTATCAATCCAGAATGCGGTGTAAGCCACATCGTCAAACTCGTCAAAGCTTGTCAGGTCAACGCAATCTTCTCTGGTGGGATTCTCGGTATCGGAGGGATACCAGCCGTGCAGCGTTTTGTCGCCGTTGGTCAGAGCGGGCACGGTAAGCTCTGCACCGGTAATGCCGCTGAGAACCAGAGGCTCGGTGGAGGAGTCTGCCGTCCATGTACCGCCGTTGGGATTCAGCGTGGTGGTGGTGTTCACTGTTACGGAATCCGTGCAGCCGCTGAAGGAGGCGTTCCAGAAATACATGTTGTAGTTATCGGAAACATAGCCGCCCTGGGGGCCCTTGGGCACATTCACAATACCC
Source organism: Acutalibacteraceae bacterium (assembly GCA_045599985.1). Lineage (GTDB taxonomy): Bacteria > Bacillota > Clostridia > Oscillospirales > Acutalibacteraceae > CAG-177. Next base: position 4,291 of record JAZRWZ010000240.1, read on the forward strand.
TTGGGATTGGAAGTGCTCTGAACGGTGGAATCCAGAATAAAGAAGTTGCCTGTGCCGGCGGCATCGTCATTCACCTTCAGGGTGATGGCGAACTGCCATGCGGCGGTGTCGTACTTGAAGTTAGCCGTGCCGGCAGCAGCCTGCAGGTTAACAATCACAAAGCCGTGGCTTGCCAGATAATCGGCTGTTACCAAACCCTTGGCAACAAGACCGGCGGCAGCGCTGGCATCTGCGGAAGTGTATGCGTAAGAATCAGCGCTGAATACGGTGTTGTTCACAGTGAGAACATTGGAAACACCGTTGGTATTAAAGAAAGACTTGTCGTAGAAGAACAGGAGCTGCGAGCTGTTGGAATAGTAATCGGTACCCATGGAAATGCGAACCGTTACTTCATCACCGCGCAGAACCTTGTCCACTGACTGCCAGGCTCCGCTGACAGTCTTACCGATTTCAGCATTCACGGTAAGCGTATATCCGTCACTGGTCGCCACATCAAAGTCGGCAAAGGCCATGACGGAAACGGAGCTGAAAATCATCAGGAACGCCAGCACTACGGCAACGACTTTTTTCATTTTCGTCATATGCTTGATTTCCTCCTTGTCGTATTATCCTTGTTTGTATCTCCGCCCGGCAGCACTTAACCGGGCGAAAAGGATTCGGTTCCCATCGGCGGGGTTAACCGCCGATGGACGATTCAGCTTCGTTATGCACCATAGTAGGTGATGGCGCGTGTTGCCTGGTCAACCTCTGCACGGAAGCCGGCAATATCCTTAATCAGGGTCAGGTCGTTGGAATCAAGAACGCCGTTGCCGTCAAGGTCGGCTGCCTTCATCTGAGGAGCAGCGGTCTTGAAAGCATCTGCAGTCCAGGTGCCCTTGGTTGTGCCGTCAAGGATGGAGGTGCTGTCTACAACAGCAATCTCTTCTCTCAGCATGGCAACGTCAATGCTGTCGCAGAAGCCGTCGCCGTTGAGGTCGCCGTAAACCACCACATAGTAGGTTTCCACTACTTCGGCGGTAACGTCATCAATAAGCTCAACCTTTGTGCCTGTGCCAACGGTGTTGAACTTTCTGTAATTGTAGGCGGGGGTCACTTCAAGGTGGCCGTTACCGACTGCTTTTACATAAGCCTCTTCGAAGGCAGTTACGTTCACGCAGCTGTCTACGCCGTAGATGTAACCGTTGATGGTGTTGGTCTCGTCAACCTCGTCATCAATCACGGCTACGGAGGCTTCAATCAGGTCGATGGAAACCTCAACTCTGTCGTAGGTGGCTACGATGAAGGTATCCTGTGCGGGCATAGTAGCGGGAACTGCGGGGCTCCAGGAGTTGAAGGTGTAATTCTCGATTACTCTTGCTTCGGGAGCGGAAACAGCGGACTTATATGCCACAATGGAGCTGCTGATTAAGGTGTAGCTGTTGGCATCATCGGCGCTCACGGTGGAGAGTGTGCCGTTTGCCAGCAGTTTGGGTGCAACGAACATCAAGGAGTAGTTATTCAGAGTGTAAACAACGGTTTCTGCCTTGTTATCCGCAGGCATCTTGCCTGTTACGGCGTTCTTGGCAGGTGTGTAACCGGTAACAGAAGCAACGGAATAGCTGTAATCGGCGTTGTAGGCCACGGTGTAGGTGGCATCATCTGCTACCTTTGCGCCGTCACCGTCCACAAAGTGAACGGTCAGGGTGTAGGTGTTTACGGTGTAGGTTACGGTTACGGTCTTGGCCGCGGCGGGCATGGTGCCTTCGGCCTTCAGGATATCGGCGGTGTAACCGGTGATTGCGGGGGAATCAACGCTGTAGGAAGCGTTATAATTCACGTTCCGGGTAGCGTCGGGAGCAGCCTCGGAGCCATCGGCGTACTGATACTTCACGGTGAGCAGGTAGCTGTTCACGTTGTAGGTAACAGTTACGGTCTTGGCCTCGGCAGGCATAACGCCTGTTACGGTGGCAATATCGGGCGTGTAACCGGTAATTGCGGAGGAGGCTACATTGTAAGTGGTGTTGTACTGAACCTCTGCGGTGTAATCGTCGGCAGCCTTGGTGCCGTCAGCGTACTGATACTTCACGGTAAGCACGTACTTGTTGACGGTGTAGGTTACGGTAACGGTCACATCCTCATCAGCCATGGTGCCTTCCACCTTCAGGGTGTTGGCGGTGTAGCCGGTAACGGCGGGGCTGTCTACGGAGTAGGCAACGCCGTAGTTGACGTTCTCCTTATGCTGAGGAGCAGCGGAGGTGCCGTCTGCAAACACATAGTTGATGGTGAGGGAGTGGGTGTTTACGGTGTAGGTTACGGTCTCCGTTACAGCGGAGGTGCCCATAACGCCGCTGATGGCGGTCTTATCGGCGGTGTAACCGGTAATAACGGGGGAAGCTACATTGTAGCTGTCGTTATAAGTAACGTTGCCGGTGTAGTCGGGTTTGGCCGTTGTGCCATCGCTATATATATAATGTATAGTGATGGGGTAGGAATTGATGGTGTAAACCACATCCACGGTCTTGTCCTCGGCAGGCATGGTACCTGTTACGGTTGCGGTGCCGGGAGTGTAACCGATAACGGCGGGGGAAGCTACGGTGTAGGTTGCGTTGTAGTTAACATCCTCGGTGTGTGCGGGAGCAATGGGTGTTACGCCATCGGGATAGAAGTAGTTAACGGTGAGCTCGTAGCTGTTGATGGTGAAGGTACCGTTCAGCTCGATGTTCTCCTTGGGCATGGCCACGGGAGGCTCGGTGCCGTCCTTCTTCCAACCGCTGAAGGTGTAACCCGTCTTGGTGGGATTCTGCTTTAACTGAATGGCAGCGCCCCAGTAAACGGAAACGGGGTCGCCGTCCTGAACATCGTCTACCTTGTAGGTGATGGTGTACTGGTCACGCTTATACTTCACAACTATCGTCTGGGTGGTGCCCACGGTGGTTGTATCCAGTGTAATGGAGGTAACACTGTTGTCAGAGTCGAAGGTGAAGCCGTCCTTGGCGTAGGTGGCGGGGTCAACGGTGATAACGCCGCTGCCTGTGCCGGTGGTGGAGACAACATCCTTTTCACCGTATGCGCCGGTGATGTCCATATAATATACATCTATATTATAGGTCTGGTCGTTCAGCTTCCAAACGGCGTAGAAGGTGGTGCCGGTCACGGAGTTCTGGTTGCCGAGGTCGGCAGCCTCGGTTGCGGTGTTGGTGGCAGCCCAGCCGAGGAAGGTGTAACCGTCCCGTGTGGGATCCGTTGCGGGCTTGGCGATGGCCTTACCGAATACGGAATCCTTGGTAGCGGTGGTGCCGCTCTCAAATGCGCCGCCGTTGGCATCAAAGGTGTTGGTCACGGCGATGCCGTTCCAGATAGCGTAGTAGTAGTTATCCTTGGTGGCGGTGGTCAGGGTGGCGGGAGTGGTTGCGGTAGCGGAGGTGGCCCAACCGCCGAAGGAGTAACCCTCTTTTACGGGCTCGTCAACGCCGAGATTGGCGATGGACTTACTGAACTCTACATAGAACTTTGCAATGGAGGCGCTTTCGTAGTCATAACCTTCGCCTTTGCCCGTGCCGTAGGTAGCCTCCTTGGAGGTATCTATCTGCTTTGCGGGTGTGGGAATATTATCGAATGCACCGCCGTTGGCATCAAAGGTGGTGGTCATCAGCTTGCCGATGTAGAAGAGAGCCAGTGTTGTAGAGCCATCCGGGTAAATCTGACCCTCCAGCACATTGTCGGCATTGCCAACTTCAAAGATGTAGTTGCCGGATGCAATCTTGGGAAGCTCACTATATTTAATGTATACATCGGTAGCGGTATCTTCCTGATGGTCGGCATCGGGAACAATGTGAATGGTGGCGCCCGTGGTGCCAAAGGCATTCACGGTAGTGCCGTCCATGGCATCATAAGTGGTCTTGTTGTTGGGGACTGTCGTGGTTGTGCTGTTACCGGTTGTATTGTTGATGTAGGTAATGTAGAACTTGAAGGGGGTGTTGGTCTTGGGAGTCCAGACCGCGTAGAAGGTAGCACCCTCAACAGTGCTCTGTGTGCCGAGGTCATCGGAACCGGTCTGCGCATCTGCCGTGGCAGCCCAACCGGCGAAGTCGTAACCCGTTCTTGTGGGATCGGCGGGGGTCACGATATCACTGCCATATTCGGAAACAACCGTGGTGAAGGCATCGGTGCCGTCGTTATTCATGAAGGTGTTGGTAACGTCATCGCCCTTCCACTGAGCAATATAGGTTGCGCCGTTGTTTTCAACGGTGGCGTAGTAACCCTCTGCCCAGACATCGCTGTCGTCGCCGTCCTTCGTAAAGTTAATAAATGTATATCCAAACTTGGAGGGAGTGCCGACATAGTCAAGAATTTCTTCTTCCGCATCACCGGAATAGTACTTAGTGCCCGTAGTGCTATCCGGCCATGTGCCGCCGTTGGGATTCAGGGTAACGGCAGTCTCGGTGCTGTTGTCGGGTTTCAGGGTAACGGTGGAGGTTGCATAGGTC
>JAZRWZ010000241.1:0-1221 GCA_045599985.1 Acutalibacteraceae bacterium
TCAAAAGTAATCTTAAATGCGGCTTTGATATTGGCATCGTATTGTGGACTACCATTAGAAGTCAGTAAATTCGGCTTGGTTGCATCCTTATAGCCGACGTACTTACTATCGTTAGCGTTTTTCAGATAAAAATTGCCGTTACCGTCACTCTCCAGCGTCCACGCCTTCACCGAATCCCAGTTCGGCGTGTAGCTTTCGTACGTGGTAACGCTCGTCGTGATGAGGTACTTGCCGCCGTCAACAAAGCCACCGGAGGTGACCTCTTTGAACGTCTGCGTCAGCGCCGGCACATCTGCCGCAAACGCCATCGTGGGCACGAGGCTCACGAGCATCAGCACGGCGAGAAGCATTGCTAACAGTTTTTTTCTCATGTTTTTATCATCCTTTCAAATTTTAAAAATATATTAACCCGATTTGTATCGGGATCGTTTTTCTGTGCAGAAGCCCCGGCTTTCAGCCGCCGGTGCCTGTACCGATGGCAGCTTGTCTGCTGCGCACCTTTGCTTTGTAATAAGTTTACATAAAAACACAATATTTAGTTTTATACCGTATTATAACACTTACATATAGTAACGTCAATACTAAAATTTAGCAATAAAGTTACGGAATACCTATTTAAAAAAGAATTTCCTGTTGCGAAAAGAAAGACAAAAGGTTACAATAATTATGTGGATTGTGCGCCGGCGGCGCGGGGCCTTTGTACCCCCATTTCTCTTCCAAAGGACAGCGCACGGGCGCTTGGCCGACGCGGAGCCTTCGGCTCCTGCGGCCTCCCTGTTCCTTTTTCTCTCTTTCTCACCGGAGAAAGGACTTTAGGGCACAGCGGGGCCGGTGGCCCCTGTGCCCTCCCTGTACCCCCATTTCTCTTTTTGCGAAAAGCGCGGTGGCGCTTGGGCCGACGCGGAGCCTTCGGCTCCTGCGGCCTCCCTGTTCCTTTTTCTCTCTTTCTCACCGGAGAAAGAGAGAAAAGAGAACCGAAAAAGAGAGGAAAGACGCCAAAGGGGGCTCTAATGCCCGCCCCCTTTGGAATTCCCCGCTGCCAATCTGACTTATAGTGCCAATCTCGCGTGGAAGCGCCTGATGGTGCCTGGTGCCAATCTTACCGCGACTGCCGATCTGCCGGCACACCTTAGCCGGCGGGGTACACTTCCCCACGGGAATACACAAGGGGCCCGCAGGCCTCTTGTGTCGCTTCAAGGGGTTTCCAAAGGGGGAAACGCG
>JAZRWZ010000242.1:0-15532 GCA_045599985.1 Acutalibacteraceae bacterium
TGAGTTGGCCTGCGGCACCTTCCCGGATATGCTCATCGGCGCGGGCACGGTGATAAACGCCGCACAGTGCAAAGCAGCCATCGGGGCGGGGGCCCGTTTTATTGTTTCCCCCGGCTTTTCGGAGGAGGTTTGCCGCGTGTGTGAAGCGGAGGGCGTGCCCTACCTGCCCGGCGCGGTTACCGCCACCGAGGTGATGAACCTGATTGCTCACGGCATTACGACAATCAAATTCTTTCCTGCCGAAACCTCGGGAGGCTTGGCAGCCATGAAGGCCCTTGCCGCTGCTTTCCCGGGCATTGATTTCATGCCAACGGGGGGTATCGGCCCGAAGAATATGAAGGAATATCTGAACGCGCCCTTTGTGCGGGCCATAGGCGGCAGCTGGATGCTCAAGGGCACCCCTGCCGAAATAACGGCCATGGCACGGGCAGCGGTTGAGGAGGCAGAACAATGAAGGTTGCGGCATTCGGTGAAATCATGATGCGGCTTTCCCCCGAGGGGGCGGACCGCTTTTGTCAGACCGGCTCTTTTCAGGCGTATTTCGGCGGGAGTGAGGCCAACACCGCCATTGCCCTTTGCAGCCTCGGTGTGGACACGGCCTTTGTGAGTAAGCTCCCCGAAAACGACATTGCCGATGCCTGCCTGCGTGAATTGCGGGGCAACGGCGTGGATGTGGCCCATGTGGCCCGGGGCGGCAGCAGAATGGGCCTGTATTACTGCGAAAACGGCGCCGGCCTGCGGGGCGGAAAGGTGATTTACGACAGAAAGTATTCCTCCGTCAGCGAGGCGGAGACCGCCGATTTTGATTGGGATGCCATCCTGCGGGATGCGGATGTTTTCCATTTTACGGGCATCACCACGGCGCTGAGCGATTCTTTGGCGGCTATCACGCTGGAGGCGGTAAAATGCGCCAAATCCAAAGGATTGCTTGTCAGCTGTGACCTGAACTATCGCCGCACCCTGTGGACACGGGAAAAGGCGGAAAGCACCCTGCGTGAATTTATGCCCTATGTGGATATACTCTTTGCCAACAGCGGCTCCGCCGAGGATGTGTTCCGCATTACGGCAAAAGATGACGAGGCCGTGATGGCATCGCTTTGTGACGAATTCGGCACCAAAACCGTGGCTTTCACACAAAGAACGGGCAGCAGCGCCGATGAAAACACCCTGGGCGGTATTCTGCTTATTGACGGCCAATATTACCGCGCCAACCCCATCACCATCGGTATTGTGGACCGCGTGGGCGGCGGGGATTGCTTTGACGCGGGCGTGCTTTACGGCATTCTTAATCACCTTGACCCGCAGATAACCGTGAATTTTGCCAACGGCTGCAATGCCTACAAGCACACGGTGCGGGGGGATTGGTGCCGCCTGAACCGTGAGGAAATCATGGCTATTGCAAGCGGTGCGGCAGACGGAAAAATAAAACGCTGACAGAGGGAGAACGAATATGAAACTGGAAGAAGCCCTTACAATATACGGTAAAACGGTGCCCAACCGTGTGGTGCTGCAGCCCATGGAGGGTTGTGACGGCAACCCGGACGGCAGCATCAGCGAGCTGACCCGGCGGCGTTACCTGCGCTTTGCCAAAAGCGGTGCGGGTATCATCTGGTTTGAGGCCACCGCCACCTCGGCGGAGTGCCGCGCCAACCCCCGTCAGTTATTCCTGAATGAGGAAACTTTGCCGAGTTATCGCAGCCTGCTGGCGGAAATCCGCCAAACGGCTCTTGAAGAATGCGGTGAAGTGCCGCTTATCATTCTGCAATCCACCAACTCCGGCCGCTGGAGCAAGCCCAACGGCACCCCGGAGCCTCTGGTGGCCTACCGCAACGAGCTGTGGGAGCAGGGCAAGGAGAATCAGCCCTACACCGTGGTGACGGATGCCTACTGTGATGAGGTAGTCGCCAAATACGGCCTTGCCGCACGCCTTGCCGTGGAGGCGGGATTTGACGGCATTGATGTGAAATGCTGCCACGGTTATCTTTTTAACGAATTACTCAGCGCCTATGACCGTGAGGGCAAATACGGCGGCAGCTTTGAAAACCGCACCCGTTTGTATTTTGACTGCATTGATGAAGTGAAGCGGCAGGCGGGGGATGCCCTGTTTGTGACCACAAGGCTCAACGCGACGGATACCTTCCCCTATCCCTACGGCTACGGCGTGAATGCCCAAAGTGAAATTGATTTGACGGAGGCCGAAAAAATCATTGCCGTGCTTGAAAGCAAAGGGGTGGAGCTTATCAACCTAACATTAGGCAATCCCTATCTGATTCCCCACATCAACCGCCCCTGCAAGGATGCTCCCGAATCATCGGAAACGGGGTGCAGGCGCATCTATGATGTGACAAAAAAACTGCAGACCGCTTTCCCCGGGGTGAAATTCATTATGTCCGGCTTGTCCTTCAACGGTACGGATTCCGTTGACTATGCGGAGCGCTGTCTGGAGGAGGGGGTCGCCTCATTGGCGGGCTTCGGCAGAATGAGCTTTTGTTACCCGCAGTTCTGGCGGGATTATCGCAAAAACGGCAGATTGGACGGCTCAAAGGTTTGTTTGGGCTGTGCCAAATGCACCGAATTGATGCGCCACGGCAGCGTAACGGGCTGCCCCGTGCGTGACAGTGAGGTGTATATGCCCTTCTACAAAAAATACGTGCTGGGTCGCGAATAAAGGAGAAATGGCTATGTATGCGGTGGTAACAGGCGGCAGCCGGGGCATCGGCCTCGGCATTGTAAAGGAACTGATAAACGAAGGGTATTTTTGCCTTGTGGCGGCACGGAACTGCACCGACGAGGTAAAAAAACTGGAGGCAGAAGGCAAAGCCGCGTTTCTTCCCTGCGATATCGGTTCCCCCGAATCAAGGCAAAAATTGGCGGATTATCTGCAGAATGTGGAGCAGGTGGATTTGCTTGTGAACTGTGCCGGTGTGGCACCCAAGGTGCGCCGCGATATGCTGGAGATTACCGAGGAAGAGTTCGATTTTGTGCTGGATATCAACCAAAAAGGCACCTTCTTCGTATCCCAGATCGTGGCTAATAAAATGAAGGAAAAGGGCACGGGGCGCATGGTGTTCATCAGCTCCCTTTCCTCCTACACAGCCTCCCCGGAGCGGGCGCAGTACTGCATCTCAAAAGCCTCCATCTCCATGTATACCAAGCTTTTTGCCGCCCGCATGGCGGAATACGGCGTGTGGGTATTTGAGGTGTCCCCCGGTATTATCGAAACGGATATGACCGCCTGCGTCAAGGAGAAATATGACAGACTGATTGCCGACGGATTGACTCCCGTTGACCGTTTGGGTCAGCCGGAGGATGTGGCACGGGCCGTGGGATGCATTGCCTCCGGCAAACTGGATTTCTGCACGGGCACCGTGATTCAGGCCGATGGCGGATTTAGTGTAAGTAGATTATGAAAAAGAAATTTGATGTGCTGATTATCGGCAGCGGCGCCGCGGGTTATGCCGTGGCGGAGCGGCTTTTTGAAGCGGGCGTGACCCGCATCGGTCTGTTTACGGAGTGTGTTGCCTGCGGCACCTCCCGCAATGCGGGCAGCGACAAGCAGACCTATTACAAGCTGGATATCTGCTCCCCCGAGGGGGACAGTGTGCAAAGGATGGCCCGGGATTTGTTTGCGGGCGGTGCCATGAACGGCACGGATGCTTATCTGGAGGCGGCCAACTCCCTGCGCTGCTTTATGCATCTGGCGGAAATCGGCGTTCCGTTCCCCCGTGACCCCTACGGGGTATATCACGGCTACCGTACCGACCACGACAATACCCGCCGTGCCACCTCTGCCGGGCCTCTCACCTCCCGTTTTATGACGGAGCGGCTGGAGCAGCGGGTGAAGGCCCTCGGTATTCCCGTTTTTGACGGCTATACCGCCATTAAACTGGATGTGTCGGGCAATGTCTGCGGCGGCGCATGGTTCCTGCATGACGGAAAAACGGAAAAGATTGATGCTAAAGCAACCGTGCTCTGCACAGGGGCACCGGCGGCGATTTATGAGAACTCGGTGTACCCGGTAGGCCACCGAGGGGCCACGGGCCTTGCCGTGCAGGCGAGTGCCCGGCTGCAGAATTTTCAGGAGTGGCAGTACGGCATTGCCTCACGGAAATTCCGCTGGAATCTTTCGGGCAGCTTTCAGCAGGTGATTCCCCGCTATGTGGCGGTGGATGACCGGGGCAACGAAACGGAATTTCTCACACAGCTGCCCCACTATATGGATTTGGAATTCCTGAAGGGCTATGAGTGGCCCTTTGACAGCCACAAGCTGCAGGGCTCCTCCCGGGTGGATGTGCTTGTGTCGGAGCAGATTGCGGCGGGGAAACGGGTGTTTCTGGACTATACCCGTAATCCCGAGGGTTACGATTTTGCCGCTTTGAACGACACAACACGGTCTTATCTGCAAAAGGCCGATGCGATGGGGCAAACGCCCATGGAGCGGCTGCTGCAGCTGAACCCGGCGGCCTATGAGCTGTACCTTGACCACGGGATTGATTTGAAAAAAGAATATCTGGAAATCGGCGTATGCGCCCAGCACAACAACGGCGGCATTCAGGTGGATGCCCACGGTGAAACCACCGTGAAAGGGCTGTTTGCGGCAGGGGAGGCATCCGGCCGCTTCGGTGTGTACCGCCCCGGCGGTGCCGCTCTGAACGATACCCAGGTGGGGGCACTGCTGATTGCCGAATACCTGAAAAAGTCGCTTGCCGGTTACGGTGAAGCCAAAGGGGAGGGCGAGCCTCCCGTGCTGCCTCCCGTTTCCTCTTCTTCCACGGTGAATGCGGTCAATCATGATTTTGCGGTGGCCATGTCCCGTTGGGTGGCCAATGTGCGTGATTTGGAAAAGGCACCATCCCTTGCCGAAGAATTGCAGGCACTGCTGGATGATTTCGAAAACCGGGTCACCGTTGCCTCCAAGGACGAATACGGCGAATATTTCGCCCTGTACGGCACTACCCTTGCCCGTCTGGCCCTTTGCCGCACGGTGATGGCGGCAGGCAAATGCCACGGCTCACGGGGAGGCGCGGTTTATTGCGAAAAAGGTGAGGTGATTCCCGAAAACGCGGATTACCGCCGTTTTCTCACCGTTACCGCCCCGGATGAGGTATCCTTTGTTCCTGTGAATGAGATTCCCGATGAGGAATATGTGTTTGAAAAGCTGTTAAAAGGCGAATAAGCATAAAAAATAACCGCAGCAAGGTTTTGCCCTGCTGCGGCATTTTTTGTGTCAAAAACCAAACCGGAACGGCTTGTTACGGAAAAATCAGAAAAACAGCGTATCTCCCGCATTGCCGGTAAAGGTGCGGCCATTATAGGTGAAGCTTGTGTTCTCAAAGAAAGCGGCGGCAACGGTGCCGTCGGGCATTCTGACAGCCTGAACCGCCTCGGTGTTCACGATAACCTCAACGGCTTCATCGGTGTTTTCGCCCATCACGGCATAGGCATAGGAGCCGTTGTTTTCGAAGGATACGGTGAAAATCTCTCCCTCCACGGGCGCGGTGCCGTAGGTCAGGTTGTTGCGGTGATAATTGCCCACCCGGTGCTCGCTGCGGGCCGTTAAGGTGCCGCCCTCCATCAGGGTGTATTTGATGCCGTTGTGGATAACGGTGTTGCCGTTTTGAGTAAAATCACCGGCGCTGAAGCACTGGTTGAGAGTGGTGTTCATGGGGCGGCCCTTGCTGTCGGTCATGCCCGCGCCAAGCAGAAAAGCGGCACGGTCGGTGGCAAAGCAGGTAACCGTCATTTTGATGCCCTCATGCTCCGTTTTCACGGAGGCAATGGCGGCTCCCTCTTTTTGGGCGCTGCCGTAAATGCCCTTCAGGTAACGGTAGGTGAAATCCTCATGGGCAAACAGCTCCTCGTCGGTTTCGTACACGGCGGTGGTGCCGGGCACAAAGGCAAAATCCATAACGGGGCTGATGTTGTTGTATTCGCTGCCAGTGTGCATGATGGTGGTAACGCCGGGGAAGGAGGAGTTGTAGCCCAGCACATTTTCGTCATTGATGATTTCGGCATAGGCCAGATAATCGGCGCCGCCGCGGAAGCTGAAATAGAAATCGCTGTTGTTGATGACAAGGAACTTGGCCTCGTCAAACCAGTTCACGCCGTAATCGCTTCTTGTATTTTGGCTGATGGAACTGATGTAAGCCCGGATTTCGTCACGGCGGGGGAAATTTTCGGCTTTTGCCAGCTTGGTGAGAGGGGCAATAATGCTTTTTAGGGGCTGTGCGTTCTGACGGGAAACGGAGCGGCCCATGGTGGTGGGGTCAAGGGTGCTGCCAAAGCTCATGATGCGCATGCCGTCCAGAATGAAATCCGAAAAATTGGTGAGCATATCGGGGGCAAAATTGTATTCGGTGCCGTCAAGCATCAGAATCAGGTTGGCCATGCCGCTGATGAATTCCACACCGTACCCGCCCATGTAGAGCCGTTCCCCGTGCTGGAAAAAGGTGCTGTCGGCCCTGAGGCCCTCATCCTCGGAGTAAGCAAGCTCCCCGGAAACCCGTTTAACAGCGTCCTTTATGGCGCGGCGGCTGTTGGTGATAACGCCGAATTCAATGGAGGACATGGCAATATCAATGGCGTTGGCACCCGTGTGGGAACGCACCTGACTGTTAACAAGAAAACAGCCGCGCCCTACCAGCTCCGCAAAATCACGCAGGCGTTTGCCGCTTAACTCGTCCTTCATCAAAACGCCGATTTCACCCAAGCAGATGGGGTTGGAAAGCTTGTTGTACCACCAGTTGCTGCACTGGTAATCCTCGGCAATCCAGTGGTCAAGCAGGCCGAAAATGTATTTCTCTAAAGTATCGCGGGCGGCCTCGTCCGTCTCTTTTGCCCACAGCAGGGTCAGCTGCTCCGTGCGGGCCAGATGCCTTGAGGGCTGCCAGCCGGCGCGGGAGGTGTCGGCATAATTGATATCGTTAAAATAAAAATACCCCTTGTCATCGGTTACGGTGCGGGCAATGATGTCATCTGCCGTTTTCAGGTCAGAGCCGTTGAAAACGCCCAGTTCCCCCGAAAGCAGGCCTTCGGTGATGTTCTGCCGAATGGTTTGAATATCCGTATCTTCCGCCCCCCTTGTAATACCCGAGGAAATGAGAATGGCAATCACGATGATGAGATCCAGAAATTTCCGAAAAGCGCTTATCAATTCTATCACCCTTTTTCCGGCCTTTTGCTGCCGTTTTTCAATAAGAAAATACCACGAAAAAGCAGAAATTGTCAATGGCGTTCCCCCGGAAAACGGTGCCGGTTTTATGCGCGGCAGGCAATTTGCACGGAATTTATATTCGGCCGTTGCAATGCGGCTTTGGTTATGCTATATTTCAATTATGTCAGGGTGAAGAAAATACAAAGCACCAACGGACGGAAAAATATAGCAACGGAGGATTCACTATGGAAAAAATCATGTCATTTTTTGCCGCTGTATCGCTGTTTTTCGGTTATCTGTTCGGCACGGCGCTGCCCTCTGCCGAGGGTGCCGTTGTAACGGGAGTGGATAAGGCAGTGGGGATTAACGCCCTTTACGCCGGGCAGGGAATCACTGCGGATGAAGATTACTACTATACCTCCGGCTCTGTTTTTGTGCAGAAAACGGGCTTCGGGCTGCAGTTTCTGGCCAAATGGACGGCAGACGGCTTTAAGCCGGTAAAAAAGAATTCTTCTCCTTTGCCCAAAGAGTATGTGAAAAATTACGGCTGCGGTCATATCGGCGGCATCAGCTGTTATGACGGCATCATCTATGCCCCGGTGGAGGGCACGGATTACAGCGTCAATTTTGTGTTCCTCTATGACGCGGATTCACTGGATATGATTAAAGCCTACAATGTGAGCAATGAATATCTGGATGACGGAATTCCCTGGATTGCGGTGGACGGCGAAAACGGCTTTGCCTATTGCTCCCGCTGGGGCGAAACCGATAAATTGCTGCGCTTCAATCTGGAGGACATGAGCCTGGACGGCACCGTGCCCCTTTCCACGCCCATTTCCCGCATTCAGGGCGGCGATTTTTATGACGGTGTGCTCTACCTTTCCAGAGACGATTCCGGCAGCACCGTTGAGGCGGTGTATGCCGTGGATGTGCAAAGCGGTGAGGTTACCACGGCCTTTGTGCCGCACCTTGTCAGCCCCGATAATGAGGCGGAGGATATTGCCGTGATTCCCCGCAGTGACGGCAGTGTGTTCCACTCCATCAATTACGATAAGCTGCTGGGCGTAAATGTGGTTCACTTTGCCCCGGAGCTGAAGGCTTCCTGAAACGGTTTTTCTTGATATATAACAAAAAAGCGGTGTTTCCCTGCATGGTGAAACATCGCTTTTCTAATGCTTTGCAGGCTGAAAAAACAGCCCTTTTTATTTGCTCAATCGGCGTTGGCCAGCCACTCGTGCTCCGCTTCATAAATGCGGGTTTTGTCCCAGGGGTCGCCGTCAATGTGGCGAATCATCCACACATAATACATGGTGTAGCCCGGGGCGCACACCTGCTGGTGGGCATGGTGGGGCTTGATGCATTCGTAGGAGCCGTGGGTGCTCTTTTCCACCTCGTCACCCATAAAGGCGGCACCGAAGCCCTGAGGGTAATCGAACTGATAGTAGTAAACCTCAGGCTGGGGGTGATGGTGGGGAGGATAACTGGACCATTTGCCGGGGTGGTGAAAAACCTCGCCCAGCACCATGTTGGAGTAGGGGGCGTTGGCCAGGTCAAACATGGTGGCGCAGGTGCGGTGGCCCGTGCCGCCCCACTGCTCGTTGCCGAATTCCTGATACAGGCATTTTTCGGGGGTGTAGTACACGGGTGCAAAGGTGCGCTCGTTATCGGTTTGCTGAATGATGAATTCGCTGTCTTCCTTAGCCTCAATCTCCACGGCGGTGTTACGGCAGACATGCAGGGCGTAGGGCGTTTTCACAAAAGGACTCTCACGCCGTGCGGTCACGGCACATTCCCCGTTCCAGCGAAAGGCCAGCTGACCCTTCAGCAGCAAAAAGGCGGTTTCGTTTTTGGGGTCGCAAAGGCTGAACACCTGACCGGCGGCAAGGCGTTTGACCTTGATATTCATCATCATATCGGCATTTTTGCCGTTCATTTCGCACAGAATCTTTTCACCGTTCTCGTTAAATGAGGGGTTGTCAAGCATGGTGATTCACTCCTTTTTTCTCTTTTCCTCATTCTACCACCCGAAAAAAGGATTTTCAATATCCAAAACGGATTCCCCGAAAAAGCCGCAGCGGAAAAAAACGGGCCGATTTGTGCCGGAAATCACCGAAAACCCGGTGTATTTGATGCGCTTTTGAACATATAGACGGGAATTTTGAAAAAAATTGTAAAAAACAGTTTACAATAATAAATTAATATAATATAATAGAGTGTAATTTGGAGTAGTCTGAAGGAGATTTCTGACATGGAAAACGAGAAGCTGTTTAATATTTGTACCGAAGGGTACAGCTGTGAGCAGGTGGACGAATACCTGAATATGCTCAAAGCAGAGTATAAAAAGGTGTATGAGTTTGCCAAGCAAAATGAGGAGAAGGCCAATATTTCCGCCGGGAAGATGGCGGAGATTTCCGACGAAAATGCCGAGCTGCAGGAGGAGATTGCCTCACTTGAGGCCGAAAAGGCCATGCTGCAAAGAAGGCTGGAGGAGAGCGAGCGCAGACAGCGCGCTTTGACCGACGAAGCGGAAGTTCAGAAAGCCGCCGCACCTGTCAACGCGGAAGCTGTTCCCAATCGCTCCGCAGATTTTGATACGCTGCTTAAGACCCTTTCGTCCATGACAACCATCAGTGAAGAGATTGTGTACGAAATCAAGGAACTGAGAAAACGGTTGTCCCGCTATGAAAATAACTGATTGCTTCACGAAAGGCGGAAAAAACAGTGAGTGAATTCACACCAAAATCATTGGAGGAGCTGGAAGGCGTTTTTGTCAACAACAAAAGCAAGCCGGAGCCGCCTCCCGAACCCGCGCCGGACTTAGACTGGCTCTTCAGAGCAAGGGCGGCTTTTCGTGAAAAAACCGCGGCACAAGCCGAGCCTGCTCCCCAAAACGAACCTGCTCCTCAAACAGAAAACTTCTCCAAACAAGACTTCGTTCCTCAACCCGAAGCTGCTATCCATGCAGAACCTGCTCCCGAATCCTATCCCGCTTCTCAAACAGAAACTGCTCCTCAGACCGAACCCATCCATGCGGAACCCCCCGTTTTCAAAGTGCCGTTTACCCCTTCGCCGGAGCCTGTCGCAAAGACGGAGGAAATTCCTCAGGAAGAAACGGCCTTTCAGACAGAGCCCGAAATAAAAGACGAACCCGCTCCCGAAAAGGAGATTGATACAGAGCCTGCTGCCGAGCCTGAGGCTGTTTTTCAGCCGGAAGCAGCAGAGGCAGAACCTTTTCCCGAAGAAAAGCCCGTTTTCAAGGTGCCGTTTTCCGATGCGGCAGCACCTGCTGTCGAGCCGGAACCGCTTCCTCAGGAAAAAGAAACGCAGGCAGAGCCCGAGATGAAAGCCGAACCTGCTCCCGAAGAGGAAGCCACCGCAGAGCCTGCCGTGGAGCCGGAACCCGTTGCCGAACCCGAACCCGCTGCCGAGCCGGAACCCATTGCTGAGCCGGAACCCGTTGCCGAACCCGAACCTGCACCCGAACAGAAACCCGCTGTTCAGCCGGAGCCTGTTCCCATGGGGCGGTTTGTTCCCGAAATCAGAGATATTCCCGGTGCGGAATCCGTTCCTGCCATCCGACCCATTTCTGCGGCAGAACTGCCCAATTCCGAATATACGGTATTTCCCGAAAACAAGATGCCCTCCGAATCGGATGTGTCACTTTCGGATATTGATAACGAAGACGAGATGAGCATCAGCTTGCTCTCCCCCGAGAATGATGAATCGGAAGAGGGCAAAAAGAAAAATCCGGGTGTCGGCAAAAAGAATCTGCTTCACAGAAAGTCCCGTGCCCGCACCATGGCGGAAAGAATCGGGGCAACCCTGGCCGCTTTTGTACTGCTGGTAACGGTTGTCATCACATCTGCCGCCGCATATTTCGTGGTTGCGCTTAACGACCCGGCCCGAACCTTTTACGGTTGTCACCTTTGCTCGGTGGCCGTGTCTTCACAAATGCCCCTGCTGCCCAGCGGCACCTTGGCTTTTGTGGCGCCCTGTAAGGCGGATGAAATCAGAAACGGTACCGCCATTGCCTACCGTGACCGGGATGCGGGAATATACCGCTATGCCTATGTGATGAACCGCTACACCGACAAGCTTCACAAAAACGTTGTGTTGGATGTGGCTTATGCCGATAAAGACAGCAAGCAGGTAGACCGGCAGATTACCGATGATGACGTTTTCGGCACCGTGAAATATGCCGTGTCCCGCGCAGGCGGCGCCCTCTTGTTCTTAAAGCAATATGTTACCGTTGCGCTGGCAATCGTAACGGCATGGGTGCTGCTGCTGATTGCGATTATTGTATTGCTGATTCGATAATAACTGAAAGAGTGTTTTTTTATGATTAAAGCGGCTGTGTTCGACCTTGATCACACCTTGTTTGACAGATACGGTACGCTGCGCCTGGCGGCTGAATGCTTTCATGAGCGCTTCAAAATAGCCCCGGGCATTACCGCCGCCTACATTGCGGAGCAAATCATCTGGGCAGATAAACAATATGTGCATCTGGGTTGGACTCATATTCACCGCCACCTGATTGACTGCGGTATTTTTGCCGAGGAACCGACTTTTCAGGAATACCGCGAGTTTATTTTCAGCTGCTTCAAGCGCATGGCTGTGCCCTTTGATTTTGCCAAACCCATGCTGCAGGAGCTCCGCGATATGGGCATAAAGGTTGGTCTGGTTACCAACGGCGGCCATGAGCTGCAGTACAGCAAGCTGAAAATGCTGGATATAACAGACTGCTTCGATAACATTATTGCCACCAGAGATATCGGAGTACATAAGCCGGAGCGCGGCCCCTTCGACATTATGGCATGGCGCCTGGGGATTCCTCAGGAGGAAATGCTTTATATCGGGGACAACCCCCTCAATGATGTGGAGGGCTCCCGCAGGGCCGGGTACATTCCCGTTTGGGTCAGAACCACCGGTGTGTGGGCATTCCCCGAGTTGGAAAAGCCCGAACTGCAGGTGGATACGGTGGCGGAGATTCCTGATTTGATTCGCAGATTGAACGGTTGACGGCAGCGTGAACCTGCCGCTATGCGGAGGAGAGAGAAAATGAGCAATCCTTTTGAAAATGCAAAAGGCAATTTCGGCTTCGGGTGCATGAGGCTGAAAATGGACGGCGACAAAGTGGATGCCGCCGAGTTTGCCGCCATGACGGATGCCTTTATGGAAGCGGGCTTCAACTACTTTGACACAGCCCACGGTTATATTGACGGCAAAAGTGAATTGGCCATTCGTGACGGGCTGTGCGCCCGCTATCCCCGTGAAAGCTTTGTGCTTGTGAATAAGCTTTCCGATTGGTTCTTCAACTCCCGGGAGGAGATTGTGCCTCTGTTTGAAAAGCAGTTGGAGGCCTGCGGCACGGATTATTTTGATATTTATCTGCTCCATGCCGTGAACAAGGATAACTATGAAAAGAAATATAAAGGCATGAACGCCTTTGAAGAGGTAGCCGCTCTGAAGGAGCAGGGCAGGGTAAAGCACATGGGCTTTTCCTTCCACGACAAGGCGGATGTGCTGGACAGAATCCTGACCGAGCAGCCTCAGGTGGAGGTTGTGCAGCTGCAGTTCAATTATCTGGACTACCTGAGTGAGGATGTGCAGGCCAAGGCCTGCTACGAGGTGTGCTGCAAGCATGGCAAGCCCGTGATTGTGATGGAGCCCGTCAGAGGCGGCCGCCTTGTGAATCTGCCGAAGAAGGCGGAAAAGATTTTAACCGATTTGGGCGGTTCCCCCGCAAGCTACGCCATCCGTTTTGCCGCCGGTTTCCCCAATGTGAAAATGGTGCTTTCCGGCATGGGCGATATGGCCATGATGCGTGAAAACACCGCTTTTATGAAGAACTTCAAGGCTTTGGATGAGGGTGAGATGGCGGCTGTTGAGCAGGTCAGAAAAATGGTGGAATCCCAAAACCTGATTGACTGCACGGGCTGCCGCTACTGCATGGATGTGTGCCCTGCCGGCATTCCCATTCCCGAGCTGTTTGCCGCCGTGAATGACCGCCGCAGCTGCAAGGCAAGCACCGTTTCCCCCGAGCCTGCCACCCGCTGCATGGATTGCGGCGCCTGCGAAAGCACCTGCCCCCAGCACCTGCCCATCCGCAGCCTTCTGACTCAGGCGGCAGAGGAACTGTAATATAATAATAGTATAGAAAGAATGCCCCGCAGCTGTGAATTTCAGCCGCGGGGCGTTTTGATGTTTTGTCGTATTTCAAGGCGAAAAACGCCCGAATGTGCGTGAAGATCGCTTTTTAAGGCATAGCGTGTTCAAATCCCTTTTGCCTTTGAATCAGCCCAACAGGGTGGGGTAGGCGAGGTAGGTTGTGCCCTCGGTGGGAATACGGTCACGGGCAGCGGGCTCCGCCGTGTAGGGCAGGCCGATGGTCCATGTGCCGCAGGAGGTGATAATCATCTGCTTCATCTTGGGGCTGCCCGCAAGCAGAATATTCTGCTCCTTGGCGAGCATGCGCGAGGCACCGTTCTCCCACACGGGCAGGAAGGTGTAGGTGGGATTGATGCGGGAATAGAAGGCCTTGGTGCCGTTTAAGCCGTGGTGAGCCAGCTGAAGAAAATCGGCGGCAAGCACCTTGTCATATTCGCAAAGCACAAGGTCAACGGCGTTAAAGGCAATGTCGCCCGTCCAGATAAAGGTCTGCCCTTCCAGCTCCATCCTGAGCAGCAGGGAATCCTCATTCATGCCGCCGTCAATAATGGTGACGGGATACAGGTCATCATAGGCATACAGCACCTCAAAGGATGCATTGCGCACCTGAAAACGGTTGCCGGAGTGCAGCTTGACAACAGGCACATCGGCGTAGTATTCACGCAGGGCTTTTTTGAGCTGAGTGTAACGGTAAATGGTGTCATCCAGCATATAGGTGGAATCGGATTTCATGATTTCTTCATCCGTCGGGAAGTTGAAATACAGATTCTCTATCACCACATCGTCGTGGTGGTCAATGGAGAAGCAGTTGAACACGCCCATATGGTCGCCGTGGCAATGGGTAATGATCCACGCGGCAATAACGGGCTTTTCCGCATCGGCGGGCTTCTGCGCGTTCAGAATGCCCATCAGCTTGTCGGAATCCATGTGGTCGGGGTCGCCCATGCCGCCGTCAATGATGCAGAAACTGCCGTCTGCCAGGCGGATGATGAAGCCCATGCCCTCGGCGGCAACCACTTCTTCACCCTTCATGCCGGTGAGCAGTGTGTCAAAGCTGCCGGATGTATTGTCGGTAAGGGGGCAAAGGCCGCCCTTGGGCTCGGCAATGATGCGCAGGGTTTTTGTGCGGGCAAAACGGGAAAGGGAAACGGCGGTGTTTTCCCTTGTGAGGGTGGCAAAGGTGTTATCCTCTATGGTGTTTTGGTCATAAACCGTAAAACCGTCGGTAACAAGGGCATTCAGATAGGTGTCAAAATCGGATGGGGCTGTATTCTCGTAACGGCCGATAACGGTGCCGCCGGAGCCCTGATAGATACCCAGAAGCTCCCCGCCCGAAAAGGCAGGCAGGTCATAGGCTTCAAAAAGGGCGCTTTCTTCCATGGATGTCACACCTCCCTGCGGTATGGCGTAATCCTTTGCGGGGTACAGGTCAATCCCGAAAGCTCCCGCGAAAAATGTGATGATGGAAAGGAAAAACGAAATCACTTTTTGAAATAGTACCGGCATACATAAAACCCCTTTCAACCCGGTAATTTATATAATGTATAAGAAGTATAGCACCATAAAAAGCAATTATCAACGGTCAATCGGGGCGGGGTGGGCATTGTGCCGGGTTCGCTGATTAACAGCGGAAAAGATGAGGAAAGGGGACGGTTCTTTGTCTCACTCCGCCAAAACGAGGAACCGTCCCCTGTCCTTGTTGTTCCTTTTTCTATATGGGAGTCAAAAGAAAAGCCGCAATCCCTTGTGAATTAAAGGGTTGCAGCGATTGTATCGTGAGATGATACCACGATTTACTCCGAAAATGAAAAGGGGCTGTCGCATTAAGCGAAGCCCCCCCACAAGAAAAAAACAACCGGACAGCCCATAAAAAGGTTGTCCGGTTGCTGCTTTCATAGTATAATTAAGTTGCGAACAAAATCCACAAAGAAAGCAGTGTAATTGTACTATGTTTGCAGACAGAAATCAAGTGGTATTACCCTTAAATCTCGAATTAAATATTCCGGAGAACGATCCGGTGTTCAAACTAGTCGAGATATGTGACAGTCTGGATTACTCCGAACTTGAAAAAGCATATCTGAAACATTGGAGAAAACATAATCCGGCAACCTTGTTCATCATTCTTGTTTACGCATATATGAAGGGAATTTACACATCAAGAAAGATTGAAGAAGCCTGTAAAACAGATATACGGTTTATGTGGATTCTCGG
>JAZRWZ010000243.1:0-1061 GCA_045599985.1 Acutalibacteraceae bacterium
TTATTCTTGGCAAGGTGATTGCCAGTTATCGCTATTATTAAGAAAAGCTTCTGCCGCTGCACGGTTCTCCGCCGTGAGGTTGAGGTAATCCGCCGGGGCATTGAGTGCCTCGGTCACCACAAACCCGAAGCTCCAGCGGTCCGCCCATGGCTTGGCATCCGGAGTTTCAAAAGGATTGTTTTGCAGCAGGGTCAGCACCTCACGGGTCAATGCGGGGTCATTCTGCCGCAAAACACGCTTGAGCAAAAAGACCAGACTGTATTTATAAGTGTTTAATCTGCCGAATACCGCTTCCCGCAGGTCCTTGTTTTGTGACAGGTACTGCGGCAGGCGGCTTTTGCATTTTTTGGAGAGCAAAAAGCGGCAAATCAGGCGGGCATAGGCCGCCGAGGCGGCAGGGGTGAGAGAAAGGCCCTCGGTTTCTTTTGCCAGGCTGACCGCCATGGCTTCGGCTTTTTCAAAATCATTGAAGGTCAGGGCCTCCATTTCCTGCCCGAGGGAGGCCTCCTGCTGAAGAATGTTGTTTGATTCCATAAATATATCCTGATTGTGCGGATAATCCGGGCACGGTGCAAATACGGTTCCGATATCCGCCTTTTTTAACGCTGTTTTATCAGTATAACAAATTTTATGGCTGATTGCAAGGCAAAAGGGATTTGAATCCAATATGGTCGAATCCACTTTGCCAAAACAGAAAAATCAAATGAAAACCCGTATAGCCTATACTATCGAAAAAGGCTATACGGGTTCAATTTATGCCTTGGAATGCGAATAAGGTTTATTCAACGGTCAAGTCGATTTTTGCGCCGTAGGCGGCAGCGGAGTTGGCGGAGGCGGTAACAGACTGCTTCTCAAAGTTGTAGTCATTAGAGCCGGTGGAGCCGCAGACAAACAGGCTGTTGTCCTTCATAATGCAAAGCCCGTGGAGCATATCGGTTTCGGAACCGCCAAAGGCGATAAAGTTCTGCTTGGTACCCAGTTTGTTGAAGCACACAACAAAGCAGTCGTAATCGCCGTAGCCCGTCATATTGGCAAAATCACGGTTGGTGGAGTTTGAATAG
>JAZRWZ010000244.1:0-2203 GCA_045599985.1 Acutalibacteraceae bacterium
GGTGTTCCGGGGCCTGCGGGAGCAGCTGTATGTGCCCGCCGCCGATGCAGCGGCCTTGTTCGGCATGAAGTGGTGCGTGAGCGAGCGCAACAACTTCCTCTCCTTCGAGCATGAGAGCGAGCAGCATCCCGTGCCCGTGCAGCCCTGATTGCCCTCGCGGAATCAGCCGGAAAAAACAGGCGATTTTCAGCCTGAATTCCGCATCCCTCCTGCCGCAGAATCCGCTTTGCAAACCCGATATGGTTTTGGCACCATATTTTTGCCAATATATCGTTAAAAATGCTCGGAATACGCAGAATCCGCCTTGGCAAAAGGGATTCAAACCCGATATGGTTTTGGCGCCATATTTTTGCCAATATATCGTAAAAAATGCCCGGAATACACGCTTTGAAAAATTGCGGCAGAAAAAATTGAAAAAAATTGAAAAAAGTATTGACAAATGAAAACGGCGTGGTATAATAGTCAAGCATTCAGGAACGGATTCACCGTTTTTGAGTTGGTGTCGATAGCGTTGAGGGTCCACCCGTTCCCATCCCGAACACGGTAGTTAAGCTCGACTGTGCCGAAGATACTTGGCTGGAAGCGGCCCGGGAAAATAGGGCGATGCCAACACTCACAAAGCAGCCACCCAATAGGGTGGCTGTTTTTTTTTCGCCTTTCGGCGTAAAAGAGTTTTCAGTGGAAAAATCTGCGTGTGGGATGAAAATAAATTTGCCTGCGGCAAATCCGGCAGGGCGAACCGCCGAAGCGCCGCCTGTGGCGGATGAAGCGAGGCGGCGAGGTGAGCAAACAAAGAGCGATGCCGACGCTCCAAGGAAGGCAGCGCGACAATGTTTGCGAGGGTGTGGTCTTGCCCTACACGGGAAGAAAAGCCCCCGTATGGCTCCGAAAAACCATACGGGGGTTTGCTTTTTTATAACCGGATTGATATGTGCAAAACGGGATTTTTATTCCTCTGCCTTTTTTTCGGCAGCGGCGCGTTTTTTCATTTTGGCTTTGTAGGTGAGCAGCGCTTTCATCTCGGCATCCGGGGTCAGCACATCACCCACGCAAACGGCCTTGCTGCCGTACATGCCTTTGAAATCACTGCCGCCGATGGCAAGCAGGTTGTTGTCTGCGGTAATCTTCAAAAGGGCATCCGCATCCTCCCCGGTGTGGGCGGGGTGCCACACCTCAATGCCGTCCAGCCCTGCTTCCACCAGCTTGGGAATCAGGTCAAGGTTGCCGTTCTCCACGGGGTGAGCCAGCACGGCAATGCCGCCTGCCTCGTGAATGGCATTGAGCACATCCACCGGGTCGGAGTATTTGGGCTCCACAATCACGTTATCGGGGCTTTCGGGGTCAAACAGTTTGTGATAAAGCTCGCCGTGGATGCTGTCGGTCAGGCCGCATTCCATCAGGGCGTGCATGATATGCTCGCGGAACACGGCGGTGGAGCCGGTGGCGCATTTTACCACAAGCTCGGCCGAAATGGGGTAACGGGCGGCAATTTTCAGAATCATGAACTGGGCAGCCTTTTTGCTGACCAGCGTATTCTTTTTGCAAAGGCCCTCCAGACGGTCGGGGCTGTCGCACAGGTAACCCAGCAGGTGCACGCTTTTGCCGCTTTCGCTGTCGGTGCAGGAAAGCTCCACACCGGGAATCACCGTAACACCGCGGCGCTCGCCGATAATTTTGCCGCGCACAGTGCCGGCCTGACAATCTCTATCTGTAATAGCGATGGTGTTTACCCCTCGCTTTGCAGCCAAAACAATAAGGTCATCCAAGCCCATGGAACTGATGGAAAGCTTGGTATGACAGTGTAAATCTCCTGGCATTTTAAAAACATCTCCTATTTTGCCGCATTCTCCGCAATTTACACAAATTATACACCTTTAAGTCAATATATGCAAGGCGTTTTTCGCATATTTATGAAATTATTCCGCAAAAGCCCCGCCGTTTGCCTGAAAACAGAAGGGTTTCGGAAAACATAATTCGGAATAAAAATAGGGAATAAGAAAAAAGTTTTTGGTTTTCGGATTATTATTTTGTAGGGGAGGGGCTTGCCCTTCCCGTTTTTCTTCCGTGTAGGGTAAGCGCACCTGCGCTTACCGGATTTGTCGCAAACAACTTTTCTTCCTTCCCCCTCGGGGGAAGGTGGCGCGGCGTAAGCCGTGACGGATGAGGGGTCAATATCCCTTTGCCTTATTTCCCCTCATCCACC
>JAZRWZ010000245.1:0-9538 GCA_045599985.1 Acutalibacteraceae bacterium
GAACAAAAACCCAATTACATCTCGATTCGTACGCCGCGCTCAGCTCCGGAGTGTGGCGATAGATATCAATGACTTCCTGCGCTTGCTCCGGTTGCAGATACTCAAGTGAGCACTCAGCATGAAGCGGTGCTACGGCCACCGTCGCAAGGCACAGGGCTGTGGTGGCAAGGATTCTGGGGATGGTGGGCATGGGGGGATGGTTGAACGATATTATAGCAGCTCATCGAAACGGGGTGTGTCATCCCATTTGCCGGAGGAGTAGGCTTTTTTCATACGCTGCACAAAGAGTCGGTAGGAGGGGAGACTGCGGTAGCGTTTAAAATCTGCATCATCCAGCATGACGAAAGGTCGGTCGTTGTTGATGGTCCAGGAATTGCGTTTCTGTGCAGCCTCCGTGCTTGAGACGATATCGCCGAAAGGGTATACACCGGGTTCGATAACATTTCCATTCGCATCATAGAAGTATAGCATATCGATGCTAAAGAAATTCCGTGGTGGCATAAAGTACTCTTGCATATGATTCAGAGGAACCGGAACATATACTACCTCTCCATCCTCATTGAGCTGCAGCGGTTCGCTGCCGGGTCTCGTGTAAATATCGACATCGGGCAGCGGTACAGGACGCCCACGACGCAGAATAGCTACGAGTTCCTTAAGCTCCTTGCCGGTAACCTTGACGGCTTTTACAGGGGGAACAACATCCCCCAGCGTTTCTTCGGTGCGATGAAACTTAGCATAAGCAACCGAATCAAGCGCCTTGAGCCATTTGTTGAATTTCTCCTGAGCTTCCTTCGTTGCTCGGTTGAATTCATTGACGCGGTATTCTGTACGAGCCTGCTCCAGTCGCCGCTGTTGTTCCTCCACAGAGGTGCAGGCAGTCAGAAGAAAAAAGAAAAATGACAACAGTATGAAAGATTGTCGATTAATGGCGTAGAAAATTCGAGGGATGGTGGGCATGGTTATAACTAAGCGTGTATCTGTTAAAGTTTGCAGTTAGATTAATCGCCGGAGCTCGGTGATGGTGATGTTTCTTCTGAGGTAAATGCATCTATGCAGCACGCGCCCATGGAATACACACCATTGAATAGAGCTTGTTCACACCCGACGGCAGTGATATATACGGCACTTCCGCAAACCAAAACCGCATTGATCGCTAAGGTGAGAGGTACATCTACTGCCACAAATGTGCCGGCTGCCAACGGGTAATATAACAGCGCCTTCCCGGTGGCGCGCATGGGCTGAGTTTCTACCGATTCGACAGCTCCGACTACAGGGCTGCCTGAATAGAATCCACTCAGGTAATCGGAGCTACGAAAGGGTCGGGCGTTACTTGGTAAGGAGTCTAACCACGGTGAATCTGTTTTTTCCCAGCGACGTACATTATGAGAGACTCGCTGCAACTGTACTCCGCAGTATACGCTTTGCTGCTCGGCCCCGGCTACGGGTAAATGTTCTTCCCGGATTCTATTATCCGCGAACGGTAGGTGATTTTCGATGTACGCGGAAGACCGTGCTGTGGTGCGGCTACGTATGCCGCGTAGATAGGTTTTGCCCTCTGCTTCATATAAAAGAAGCTCTCCGGGATGCTCTGTATCTACAGGAATGTAGATAGATTCACCTTCCTGCGCTTTATTGACAAAAAATCTGTATGTCTGCACGGAACAGCTGCAGAGAATAAGAGGGACACAGAGTAAGATGAGAGAAAGACGGCGCATAGCTGTGGTGGCAGGGATTTTGAGGAATGGGGGCTTGGTCATAACTCTAAGCGTGTATCTGTTACGGGGCATTATATCAATTACCGACCCTCGGTTCAAGCGCGGCGGGCATTTTGTTGCGTGTTTCCTGCATTTATGTTGCAGATGGCGCAAAAACAGAGCTCCGGCACCGCCAAGGCTTCCGTCTTCGCGCCTATGGGTGTTACGCCGAGACTGGCGGCAAGGGGAGGATGGAGCTCCGGCCTTATTTTAGATATCGTTATATGCCAGGGAATACTCCGGATGTACGAAATTATAGCAGCCACTGAATCTGGCGGGAATACCCCATTCCCATTGATAATTGATATACCCGCAGCTGAAACCTTTGTTTCCTACGGCAATCAGACCGTGACGGGCAGGTCCATCGCTAAAGTATTTGAATCGGGGAGGGGTGACGATTTCTCCTGTTTCTCGCATCACACCCACCAGACCTCCCTTTGAATAGAACCAGAAATCCTCACCTATATAATCCAGATATTTGCCTATGGGTTTACAGGCGATAGTTCCCTGCCTGTCCAGCAGCCCGGAGCGAAGGCCCTTTGCCGTGCGATATGGCAGATGCCCGTGGCAGAACCCGGTAGCTCCGGCCCAGCCCGCTATCGTGTTCTCAGGGAAGCGGAAGACCGTATTCCACGATTCATCCACCACCATATAGCTTTCATCCATATTCGTGACAAGTCTCAGCCCCTCCTGTTGGTTGTGCACATGAAGAAACGGCCCCCGAACCTGCGAAAGATGGCGGTCTGCAACATATTCCGGACGCCTGAGAGAATCTATCCCGGCATCGGCATGCTTCTGCATCGAAAAATATTCCGGCTCATTATTCTCAGGTTTCAGTCGCCTGATATTTCTCCAGACATCGGGAAAAGTGTGGATGATTTCTCCCTTTTCATTCACGAGAACTCCGCGTTTTTTCGAGTCCTCTGCGCAGGCTGTCCCCTGGTAAAAGGGATGGAGTCGATAAGGCATGGGAGCAAAACGCGGCGTACCATCTATATCCGCGACATAGGACGCTACAATACACTTGCCTTCAGGTAACGGCGGCCTGCATCCGGTATCCAGAGCGGCTGTATTTCTGCGCCGGGTGATACCCACGCGTTTCGGCACCAGACAAAGGGCTATCAGGTAATCCTCCTCCAGTTCGTAGACGAGGGGATGCCCACCAAGGCTTGTAGGCAGAGGGTGTACCGATTCATCTGAGGCATGAAAGACCGCATAGCTCCAGTCATCTCTGCGGATGAGCGCATACCCCTGAGCGGTGACATTCTCGATATGCGGAGCTCTCAGGACCTCGCGTCCGGTACGGTCAATGATGTAATATGTTCGCATGTTATAACTAAGCGAGTACCTGTTACGAGGCATTATATCAATTCCCGCCCCTCTGTTCAAGCGTGGCGGGCATTTTGTTGCGCGTTTCCTGCATTTTTGTTGCCGATGGCGTGAAAACTGAGCAGCAAGGGGAGGATTCGTGTTGTTGCTGCGTTACCTCACCTATGACCGAGGCCGGTATAGCCACGGCATAAATAGCGGTGTTGCAAACGACAACAAAGGGGATTTCCACAGCCCAAGATGCCCAGTAGAGAGGCCGCAGCGCATAATGCAGGGTTGAGCAGCGCTCTGTGCTGTAAATAATATTGACAAGGCCACCGGTCCAAAGCGCATCAGCCCAATCAGGGTCAGGATTCGGCTTGCATCGTACGGCATGGGTAAAATCAAATTGCCCCACAGGAATCATGCGCGGAACGCTTTCCGGCGGAGCATCTGCATCAATTTGCAACAAAAGCTTTAAACCGTACTGGGTCATCAGCACCATGTATGTTTCGGCGGGAGTGGCCTCGATAAGCTCGGGCGTGCATTTATTGAAGGCAAAGAGCGATGATACCGGAGCATACATATCATGCCAAGTGAACAAGACGGACTCTTGCGGGATGAACTTCAAATCACACTTCACATAGTAGTTATCGCCGAGACGATAGATCTCAACCTCATGAGGGGATTGATACTTGCCGTAGGTTCTGGCCTCCTCTCGCCCTATCGCGTTAACAACTATCGGCAAATCTGAGCACAGACAGCTATTCAGCCCCACCGCCGCGAGGCACAGGGCTGTGGTGGTGAGGATTTTACGGAATGGGGGTGGCATGGCGTTTTTTCACTTTCAACAGATTAACGCCAGAAAGAAGTACATCGCTTTTTCTCTTGTCTTTGGATACAGCTTGCAGAAACAGAGAATTGCTTTTATAAGCCCTTGTTTATCGGCTTCAATATCTTCGCTGAAGGAGAAAACACCGTCTGTGCTGTTGATTGTTGAACCAAACAGTTCCACCGATGCTTCCGGCAGGTAATCAGTACCCATATGCCGGAAAAAGTTCAATTCTATTTCTGAGCCATCCGGCAAATGAAGCACCGGGAGAGCCCATTTGAAGCGTATGGTAGCAAGTTCCTGTCCTCTGGCATCGGTGAAGCTCAAATAGCTGAAGAATTTTCCAATCATCCGGCATTTTACCAGCAATGCGCCGGATGAGTCATACAAATCGAAACGAGGAAGGTGAGCAAACGCTTTGTTTTTCAACAAGGCGCAGGTGGAACCATCTTCCAGTACCAATTTATCGCGGCAATCCAGTTGCATTATCTATCTCCTTTACATTAGATAATACTTCTCTGCACCGAATCCGCAACAAAAAATTGCGAAAAGTGCGTTTTTTCTAATAAATAGACGCTCGCGGCGGGCATTATGTTGCGCGTTTCCTGCATTTTTGTTGCCGATGGCGCAAAAACTGAGCCAAAAGCCGAGGATTCGCTCGAAGTGGAGCCCTTGGTCTGCCGGGTTGAGGAGAGGCTCGAATCATTAAAAAGCTTGCCGATTTTCGGGCAGGAAAAGGGGCAAAAGTATAGTCTTTTTATGGGTCAGGTTCATAACGCATTCATTATCAACACCACTTTTATTTGAGAGGGGTAAACCATATACTTTTATCCAAACCTCTCATCATTAAGCCTTTGCATCAAAATAGGGGTTTATTGTATGCCGCGACCCCAGTCCTTTAGAGTCCCCGGGGAGTGAGAAAGGGAAAAATCAGGGCGTTTTGAGCCTTTTAATATACATTCTTTTTAACAATTAAGGACTCCGCAATTCATTAAATATCAGCACATAAACAGAAAAAGGCTGCATTCCCTCAATTTCAGGAATGCAGCCTTTGGCAATAGGACCGCAGGGGTTGACTCGCCACCACCTCATTGGTTGCTCGCCCCTTACGGGGCAATGCCTGCGGCATTTTCTAATCACTCTTACACCGTCGGTTGCTTTCACCCCTTCGGTGCAAACCTGCTGCGCAGGTTTGGCTAGCCGCCCTTACCGCCCGCTGCGCGGGCAACCCCTACGGGGTGTTGCCTCAGCGCTGCCCCACGGCGCTTCGCCCTGCGGGCAAACGCTGCCGCGTTTGGCTACCCGCCCTTACAGCCGTCGGGCGTGTTGTCGGGCGTCTTCAAACCCTGCCCTTCGGGGGATTCTCACCCCGTAGGCACTGTACACAGAAATCCCCCCCGGCGGGGCCGTGGGGGATTTCTGTGTATAGCCTTTGTGAAGGTTGAACTAAAAAGAACTTGGCAGGCTGTTTAATTTTTATAAATCGTTCTATTTAGCGCGCTTATAAAAATACGCCATTATGAGACAAAATCATTTTTGTGACATTTTGCCGCAGTTAAGGGGCTATTTTTAGAGGGCATTTTTGCCTGTTTTAAACCCTCACGAGGACAGAGAACTTTTACCTTGAAACTCGTAGGTTATTTCATCCATTCGCACAATTAATTGCTTGATAAGTCTAGATTCGGTCTCATCAAAGATGTACCCTTTTTAGCGTTGATAGTCGGCACCTTTCTATGCACAGCGCCACGCCTTGCTGACTCCTCTCCAGCGACGAATCTTTTCACACCTTCGTAGCCCCATTTTCACCTCAGATTTAGCAGAATGTATCTATATGTCCTACACCCTGTTAATCGGAACAATATTATAACGAGGTGACTCGAACAATGAAAGCAGTTCGTCAGATACAGGCAATCCCTTTGCCAAAAAAGATTTGAAAATCTTATCCATCACATCTTTTGTATGCATCGTGCTAAAATAATTAAACTCTTTATTAAATATAAGAAATGCTTTTTCTTCATCAGTCATCTCATCAAAAGGTAAAAGCATACGATGAGGTGATGGCAAGGTGCTAGGAAGATGCTTTCTAACAGCCAACAACCTATTATATAGCTCTATCTGATGGTTAGTCTCCTGCTTCTCACATAATATTTCTTCCCATTCTTGAGAATAGCTCTCGTTAGCCTCTTTTCTCAAAGAAATTTCCTCTAAATAATCATGCAGATGTAAATCGTATATATAATTTTCTCCATCCAAACGTTGAAAGGATTCTTTTTCTCCCGTTACATTTAAACGTTCTGTACAAAGAAGCAGTCTAATCTCCTTTTCCTCTTCATAATTATAATTACTTGTAGCTTCACGTTTTAATTTAGAGAAAACAACATTATAAGCACATTCTTCAAGGGAACTTGTTTGATTAACTTTTGGGCGTTCATCGTAATATTGAACATTTCGACAAAGTTGATTGTACTGTTTCTCTACCTCCTCACGATTTAAGGTCAGTCTCACCCAATTAACTTTATTATCATCTGAATCTAACCATTTGAAATTTGTGCTTTCATCATAAGTAGTACTACATACATAATACCGATCGTTCAGGGCTTTTTTTAATTCGCATGGAAACTCGTTCTTTTTTGCTTCCAATTCTTTAAAAAGTTTACTTTGCAGCACCTTATCGTTTTCTATCTTATTTGCCAGTTCAATATTTTCTTGCAAACAATTGTTATCCTTACCAAATCGAAACAGAAAACGCTTCAAATCTTCAATAGTATGTTCTTTATATTGTATGGTATATTCGGCAACATCCTTAAAGTTAGAAGCAGGGCTAAAACTTAAGCCATATCTCAGGATTTTAGAAACAATATCAATTGGCACCCATTTATATATTTTGCTCATAGTAGTTTAAAATACTAATTTATCAATTTGCACAACTAAAATACGATTTTGTTTTGACTCAGTCCCACGACAGTGCCGTTTTGTAAGCATTGAAACCAATGCGTCACAATGTGAATGAGCTGCATATGAGGCTACGACAACATTTTCTTATCCGATAGAGGTAGAATAGCAACACTCTGGTGGGACAGAGCCTTGTTTTTTCTATAGTTACCAATTCAAATCATATCTTCCTGTCTATTCCTTCCTTCAGTGAAGAATTATCACCTCACCACAGCTCGGTATGATTCTCTAATTCCGTGCCGTGTCCCTCAAGCCGCACATCAAATTTCAACGATGCCTCTACCTTCGAACTGGCACTATGGATTCTCATAGAAATGGACCAGCCATTATCACAAACCACTTCCAACGTATTCAATTTTTCTCTACCCTGAGCATCTAATGCAAAACGAACGGCGAAGATGCTACGGGGCAAACGTAAGGGTTGCACTCTGGAGACGGCACGAGCGCTGCCTGCTCTCTTGTTGAGCGTTCCATCCATATTGAACGCTTGAACCTTGGTGCTCTTCTGCCCCTCCTGTGCGATAAACTTGTAAAAGTCCTTACGCCCTATCAGGTATTGAATAAGGGCTTTCGGCACATCGGAGGGATGCGCTTCATTCAAGCGGAGCAATTCCTTTTTAAACGCTTCCAGTATGGGTTTATAAACCTCGTTTGCTTTAGCGTCATCATCTCCTATGACTGACCACAAAGCTCTACCTTTGCTATCGTTCTTAATTGTCTGAAGTCGGTCAAAAATCGGGCGAATCTCGTCAAAATAGGTCTGAGAACACGGGAAATTCAACCATGCTTTCCCGAAATCTATGGTTTGAGAAAGTCTGCTATGCTTTACAGCATCATGATTGTGCTTACAGGAAATGCCGATTTCCCATTGATTCTGCTTACGGACGCACAAAACATCTCGCACATCACCTACCTGTCCATGCTTATCGCTTTGAAGAGAGATGTGAAGAGGGTCGTTACCGCAGGAGTTAGCAATCTGAGGCTCATAACGCAACAAAAGACGCACGCCGGCTTGCGCAGCCTTCATGCAATTGCTGCGTTCAGCTGCCGTCAACTCATTTTCATACGCCTTTTTTGCTGTATCCATAGGTTCAGAATCAACCAAAATACACGGATTCCCGGCAGCCTCCATAATGGCGACTGCGCAAGCGTACTCAAAACCTTTTCCCAAAATGACTTGACGACCTTGTGCCATAATCTTTCTTTATGTGATACTCTTCAGCAAGACTTCGTACAACTTGCGACCTATGCTCTCGGCAAGTTTTACGGGTACAGCATTGCCAATTTGTTTGTAGATATTAACCAAATCTCCGGCAAACTCCAAATCCTCAGGGAAAGTTTGAATAGCAGCGGCTTCTCTCCACGACAATCTTCGAGTTTCACCACCTGTTCCGAACTCCCACAAATCCTTTCCCTTTTTCACCATATCCGGGGAACCGGGATACAATGTTACCTGCTTTGCCATAGCAGGAATTGTAAACGAGACATCATCCCACCCTCTCTTGCGATTTCGGGACATATAGCGAGACGAATACGCTGCATCGCATACCTCACCGGGCTTAGGGGCAGGGAGATGGGATAATGCGTCGCGCAACGTCACCCGCTCAATTTTATCCGGCGCTAAATCAATAAGACCGACTTTCAAATCTTTGCGGAAACCTGTGATGATAACTCGCTCGCGATCCTGAGGGACGCCGTAATCTTTGGCGTTTACCAACTGGTATTGTACATCGTAGCCACACTCGCTGAACTCGTGAATGATGGCATCGATAATGCTTCCGCCGCCCATTGTCAGCAGCCCTTTCACGTTTTCACCTACGAACATGAGCGGCTGCTTCGCTTTTACAATGGAGACATAATGCTTATAAAGCGAGTTGCGGGTGTCATCAATCTTTCGAGGACCACTCAGACTGAACCCCTGACAGGGAAAGCCGCCGAGAATAATATCCGCATCGGGGATGTAATTGATATTGATTTTAGCAATATCGCCGCAAACAACAGTTGCCTGACTCCACTTCTGATGAGTGCTGCAAGCATCCTTAAAGAAATCGTTTGCCCATATTGTCTTAAACCCGGCACGCTCCATCCCCATATCGAGACCGCCTGCACCAGCAAAAAGACTTACCGCCGTAAATACGCGCTTTTGTTGTACATTCATATCGGTCTCATGCTACTAGAAATACCGGATATGTCAAGAAATTTAAATTTTATACTCGCGGACGATTCCATACAGACTTCGGTTCGAGATGCATGAATAGGGTGGGTACATGAAATGAATCTCAAACCACCCCCTAGTCCTTTGAAGTCCTCGCATAATATCAGGAGCTATTTTTACGCCTTGATTCTGTGAAAGTTACAGTGCGTCTCATAAAATCAAGGATGCGGGCATTCAACCCTCATTATCGGGCGTCTTCAACCCCTCCTTCGGTGGGTTTGTAAACACGCGGCGGGGTAGTGCCACCCTCGGGCCGCAGGGGTTGCTTCGGGCGCGCCCCACGCGCCCTCACCCCTTCGGGGCAAACCTGCTACGCAGGTTTGGCTAGCCCGCCTTACCGCAAGCCTACGGCTTGCGCCCGCTGCGAGGGGTTGCCTCAGTGCCGCCCCACGGCACTTCGCCCTACGGGCAAACGCTTCGCGTTTGGCTACCCGCCCTTACAGCCGTCGGGCGTGTTGTCGGGCGTCTTCAAACCCT
>JAZRWZ010000246.1:0-12797 GCA_045599985.1 Acutalibacteraceae bacterium
CTGTTGCCGTAGGCGTAATACCAGTTGTTGCCGCCGTAAACGGGGGCGGGCGGCAGCACGGGGTCGGGGCACATCACACGGCAAAAGTCGCAGGCGGCCTCAAAGGCGGGTGTATCTTTATAAAGACGGCTCACGATGGTGGCGGCCTCCAGTTCACGGCCGCCCAGCTCCACGCCTCTGCCGCCGCAGCGCACATCCAGCCATGCGCTGATGCCCTCTTTATCAAAGCTCCAGCTTACAAAACTGGCGGGGCGGGTTTCCACACCGCAGGCCAGCACCTCGGTTTCACTTTTTATGAAGCAGTACCAGGGCATAAAACGCTCGGCACAGATGCTGCTCCACATCATTTTGCCGTAGGAACGCTCCCATTCATCCCCCAGCACCTGCACCTTTTCCTCGGTGCGGCCCTGCCAGCGCAGCTCCACAAAGGCGGGGCGGCTGTGGGTGGCGGTCAGATATACCTTCAGTTTTCCGTCCGAGCCGACAAAGCGCACCACGCCGTCATCCCGCAGGGGGCCTTCGGAATCGTAATGGATTTTGAACCGGTCGGGAATACGGATGATGTTGAGCATACGCTATATTCTCCTCTCTGCAAACAGCTCCTCGGCGTAACGCACATTGCACATGGCATCGCGGGAGTAGAAATCGGCGCCGATCATGTCGGCGTATTCCTGCGTAAGCACCGCACCGCCCACAGCCACATAAACACCCGGGCATTGGGCGTGCACGGCCTTCACCGTTTCCTCCATGGCGGGCACGGTGGTGGTCATCAGGGCACTCAGGCCCACCATCCCTGCGCCGTTTTGCTTCACGGCCTCCACCACGGCCTCCTTGGGCACATCCCTGCCCAAATCCACCACACGGTAGCCGTAATTCTCCAGCAGAACCTTCAGAATGTTTTTGCCGATGTCGTGAATGTCGCCCTTTACGGTGGCAAGCACCACGGTGGCTTTCACGGGGCCGTTCTCGCCGGCGGGCATATGGCGTTTGATAACCTCAAAGGCCGCCTGCGCCGCGTCGGCGCTCATCAGCAGCTGGGGCAAAAAGACCTTGTTCTGCTCAAAGCCCTTGCCCACGTTATCCAGCGCGGGGATGATATAAGTATCAATCAGAGCCAAGGGCTCGGTATTTTTCAGCAATTCCTCTGCCAGCAAGGCGGATTTTTCCCGCAGACCCTTTTCGATGGCACCCTGCAGGCCGGTATCGGCGGGGGCGGCGGCAGGGGCAGAGGCGGGTGCGGCAGATGCGGCGGGGGTCAGCCCCTGCGCAAAGGGGATATAGGCCGCAAACCCCGGGTCGTGACCCAGCAGCGCCAAGGAGGAGCGGTAAGCGGTCATCATCTCAAGGGAGAAGGGGTTCATAATGGCGGCATCCAGCCCCGCATACAGCGCCATGGCAAAGAAGGAGGCGGTCACCGCCGGGCGGGCGGGCAGTCCGAAGCTGATGTTGGAAACACCGAGGCAGGTGGCAACACCCAGTTTCTGCTTGATTTCCTTGATGGCATCCAGCGTAATGGCGGCGGCGTTTTCATCGGCGCTCACAGCCATGGTCAGGGCATCCACGATAATATCCTTTTTATCAATGCCGTAGGCTGCTGCCTCGTTCACGATTTTTTCGGCAATCAGGAATCTGCCGTGGGCCGTGGGGGGAATGCCGTTTTCATCCAGTGTAAGGGCCACCACCACGCCGCCGTATTTTTTCACAAGGGGCAGCACCTTGGCCATGCTTTGCGCCTTGCCGTTAACGGAGTTGATAAGGGGCTTGCCGTTATAAAGGCGCAGGGCGCTTTCCAGAGCTGCCGGGTCGGCGGTGTCGATTTGCAAGGGCAGGTCAATGGCGGCCTGCAGGCGGCAGACAGCCTCGGTGAGCACGGCTTTTTCGTCAATCTCGGGCAGACCTACATTTACATCCAGAATATGAACGCCGCTTTCCGCCTGACGGAAGCCCTCGTTCATGATGTAATCAAAATCGTTATCCCGCAGGGCCTGTTTGAATTTGGCCTTGCCGGTGGGGTTGATGCGTTCACCTATCAGCACGGGTGTTTCACCCAAAGTTACCGTGTGGGTGGAGGAGGCAACCACGGTTTTGTTTTTGGCGGTCAGGGGCACGGGGGTAAGGGGAGCCAATACCCTGCACAGGGCGGCAATGTGGTCGGGGGTGGTGCCGCAGCACCCGCCCAACCCGTGGGCACCCATGTCGGCAATCTCCGCCATGTCGGCGGCAAATTCCTCGGGACCCACCTCAAACACGGTTTTGCCGTTTTCGATTTTCGGCATGCCCGCGTTGGGATTCACAATCACGGGCACGGAGGCGGCCCCGGTGAGCAGAGGCACAATGGCCTTTAACTGCTTGGGGCCTAAAGAACAGTTGGTGCCAAGGGCATCTATGCCAAGGCCCTCCAGTGCAGCAACCAGCGCGGCGGGATTTGTGCCGCTCATCAGGGTGCCCTGCTCGTTGAATACAGCCGTGGCAAACACGGGAAGGGAGCAGTTCTCCTTGGCGGCCAGCACGGCGGCCTTTAATTCGTACAAATCGTTCATCGTCTCAATGGCGACAAAATCCGCACCCTCGGCACCGGCCTTCACCATGGCGGCAAAGGCGGCAACCGCATCTTCAAAATCCAGCTCGCCCATGGGCCGGAGCAGCTTGCCCAAAGGGCCCACATCCAAAGCCACATAGTAGTCCTCACCGGGGTTTTCGGCCTTTTTCATGTCCACGGCGCGCCGGGCGTTTGCCACGGCGGCACGGATGCTCTCCTCATAATCGGGGCATTTGAAGGGGTTGGCACCGAAGGTGTTGGTGGTGACCACATGGCTGCCCGCATCCAGATAGGCCTTGTGGATTTCGGTCAGGCGGTCGGGGTGTTTTGTGTTCCAGCTTTCGGGGGATTCCCCGGCCTGCAGGCCCTTTTGCAAAAGCATGGTGCCCATGCCGCCGTCAAAAACAACAAAACCCTGCCGCAGTTTTTGTAAAATATCCATAGCTTCTCCCGCTTCGTTCTTATTTGATGATGCAGTTCAGATTGCGCTGAATGGCGGCAGCCACATCGGGCTTGTTCATGGTGTAGATGTGAATGAAGTTTACGCCGTTGGCAATCAAATCAATAATCTGCTCGGTGGCATAGGCGATGCCCGCCTGCTTCATGGCATCGGGGTCATCCCCGAATTTGTCAACGATTTGCTTGAAGCGGTAGGGCAGCTCCGTGCCGGAGAGGGCGCAGGAGTGCTTCACATTGCGCAGGTTGGCTACGGGCATGATACCCGCCACCACGGGCACGTTGATGCCGGCAGCTTTGATTTTATAAAGGAAATTGTAGAAAATGTTGTTATCAAAAAACATCTGGGTGGTCAGGAAGTCACAGCCCGCATCCACCTTGCGCTTCAGGTTCTCGATATCGTCACGGTAGCTGGTGCGCTCAATGTGCCCCTCGGGGTAGCAGGCCCCGCCAATGCACATTTCGGGGGCCGCCTCACGGATATCCCGCACCAGTTCGCAGGCGTAGTGGTAGGCCCATGTATCCTGCGGGGGGGCATCCTTGGGAATATCGCCCCGCAGAGCCAGCACATTCTCCACCCCCGCATCCTGCAGTTTGC
This sequence comes from Acutalibacteraceae bacterium, assembly GCA_045599985.1. Taxonomy (GTDB): domain Bacteria; phylum Bacillota; class Clostridia; order Oscillospirales; family Acutalibacteraceae; genus CAG-177. The sequence goes on from JAZRWZ010000246.1 coordinate 3,594, forward strand.
GGATTTGAGCCAGCACGGCGGCCTTGTCGGAGGAAACGCAGGTCAGGTGCGCCAAAGGAGTAACGCCCTTGCGGAGCAGATTCTCCGCAATGGCAACGGTGTAATCACTGGTGCCGCCGCCCACGCCGTAGGTAACGCTCATGTAGGCGGGAGAGAGGGCGGCAATCTCCTCGGTGGCGGCTTTCACGTTATCGAAGCCCGCCCCGGTTTTGGGAGGGAACACCTCAAAGGAGAGGGTGGGTTTGTTCTGCGCAAAAAGGGTACTTAATTTCATATTCGTTTTCCTCGCTTTCTGACGGGGTAAAAGTCGGTTGAGTATATAAATGGCGTTTCCGTCATTATACCACGATTTCACCTGATAGCAACGGGATTTTGCCGAATTTTGCGGTGCGCCCCGGAAGGCAAAAGAGATTTGAACACAATATGCCTTAAAAAGCGCAGGAATACTTTGTGTATTCCGAGCATTTTTAACGAAATATTGGCAAAAATATGGCGCCAAAACCATATCGGGTTCGAATCCCTTTTGCCAAAGAGGCAAAAAGAAAACCGCCGGAATCCCCGCAAAAAGGGAACCGGCGGATGTTTCATCATAATGCGCTCAGCTCACGGGCCGTTTCTTTCAGCAAAGCGTCCACGGCCTGCTCCAAAGAGCAATCAAAGGCACAGCCTGCGGCGCCTTTATGCCCGCCGCCGCCCAAACGGGCGCAGATGGCGGAGGCATCCACATCCCCGTGGGTGCGCACGCTGGCTTTGAGGCTGCCGTTTTCCTGCTCCTTCAGGGTGATGCCCACCTTGACCCCTTCAATCTGACGGGGCAGGTCGGAGAGGCGGTTGGTATCGTTATCCCCTGCGCCGCTTTCGGCATACATGGCGCGGGTAACGGGCATGATGGCACAGCGCCCGTCCAGATACAGGGCCAGTTTATCCAGTGCCAGCCGCTCCAGCGCGGCGTATTCACGGCTCTTGGTCTCAAAAAACACCTGAATGATGCTGCGGGAGTCGGCACCCAGCTCCATAAGCTCCGCCGCAATGCGGTGGGTGCGGGGCGTGGTGTTGGAAAAACGGAAGCAGCCCGTATCCGTTGACACGCCCGTAAACAGGCAGTTGGCAATGGCGGGGGTAATGGGCGCTTCCATCTGCTGCAGCAGCAGGTACATCATCTCCGCCGTGGAGGCGGAATCGGGGCAGAGCCACAGCTTTTTGGCAAACTGCTTGTTGGAGCCGTGGTGGTCAATGCAAAGGTCAATGCGGCTGCCGTAGGCTTTTTCGCAATCGGTGCCCAACAGCTTGGTGTCCGCCACATCCACCGCCACCGTCAGGGCGGGCTCAAAATCCGCCGCCATGGGAATGCCCTCCAGTATGGAATTGTAGCAGGGGGCAATGCTGTCGTCACACAGCAGAGCAACCTTTTTGCCCATGGCAAGAAGGGCCCTTGCCAAAGCCGCACCGCTGCCCAGTGTATCCCCGTCGGGGTGGCTGTGGCACAGCAGAAGCGCGCTTTCGGCCTGCCGCAAAAGGGCGGCGCACTGTTGAAGGTCAATCATCATGGGTCGAATCACCGTCTTTTTCTGCATTTAAGTCGTCAATCTTCTTGATAATGCTCATGCCGTGAGCAACGGAATCGTCGGCAATAAACTTTAATTCGGGGGTTTTGCGCAGGTGCAGGCGCTGGCCCACCTCCCTGCGGATAAAGCCCGTGGCGGCCACCAGACCTTTTACGGCGGTCTGAGCGGTTTCCATCCCCTCCAAGGCGCTGATATACACCTTGGCGGCGGAGGCGTCCGAATTCACATCCACCCGCACCACGGTCAGCAGCTTATCCCGCACACGGGGGTCCTTCAGCTCCCGGATGACAGCCACGATTTCCCGCTTGATGTCTTCCGAAACCCGGTCTATTCTGTATCCAGCCATAGTATCAGTCCCTATATTCTTCGGTAATGAATGCCTCGAATATGTCGCCTTCCTTAATATCGTTATACTTCACAAGGCCGATACCGCACTCAAAACCGCTGGCAACTTCCTTCACATCGTCCTTGAAGCGGCGCAGGGAGGCGATTTCGTCCTCGGTCACTACAATACCGTCACGCACCACGCGGATTTTGGCGTTGCGGTTCACTTTGCCGGAGAGCACATAGCAGCCTGCGATGTTGCCGATGGAGGAAATCTTCACAACCTGACGCACCTCGATGCGGGCAATGTCCACATCGCGGAACTTGGGTGCCAGCATGCCCTTGATGGCGGCCTGCACCTCTTCCAGGCAGTCGTAAATCACGCGGTAGGAGCGGATGTCCACGCCGTCACGCTCGGCATTCTCGGCAGCCACGGGGTCGGGGCGCACATTAAAGCCGATGATAATGGCGTTGGAGGCGTTGGCCAGCATCACGTCACTCTCGTTGATGGCACCCACGCCGGAGTGGATGACCTTTACCACGACTTCCTCATTGGAAAGCTTGAGCAGATTCTGCTTGACGGCTTCCACGGAGCCCTGAACATCGGCCTTGAGCACGATGTTCAGATCCTTCAGCTCGCCGGATTTAAGGGAATCAAACAGGTTGTCAAGGGTAACCTTTTCGAACTGCTTGAACTGTTCTTCTTTTTCTTTGTTCTTTCTCTGTTCCACAAGCTCACGGGCCAGACGCTCGTCGTTAACGGCATCAAAGATGTCGCCTGCCTGAGGCACATCGGCAAGGCCGGTGATTTCAACGGGCACGGCGGGGCCTGCGGCCTTTACCTTGCGGCCCTTGTCATCCAGCATCACGCGCACACGGCCAACGGCTGTGCCGGCCACAACAATGTCGCCGGGCTTCAGGGTGCCGTTCTGCACCAGCAGGGTGGCAATGGCGCCGCGGCCTTTATCAAGGCGGGCCTCAATGACAATACCCTTGGCGGCACGGTTGGGGTTGGCCTTGAGCTCTTTCATCTCGGCTACCAGAAGCACGGATTCCAGCAGCTTGTCAATATTCATGTGGGTCAGAGCGGAAACGGGCACGCAGATGGTGTCGCCGCCCCATTCCTCGGGCACCAGCTCGTATTCGGTAAGCTGCTGCAGGATGCGGTCGGGGTTGGCAGCGGGTTTATCCATCTTGTTGATGGCAACCACAATGGGAACCTCGGCGGCCTTGGCGTGGTTGATGGCCTCCACGGTCTGGGGCATGATACCGTCATCGGCGGCAACCACAAGAATGGCAATATCGGTAGCCTTGGCACCGCGGGCACGCATGCTGGTGAAGGCGGCGTGGCCGGGAGTGTCAAGGAAGGTGATTTTCTGACCGTTCAGGTCTACACGGTAAGCACCGATGTGCTGGGTGATACCGCCGGCCTCGGTGGAGGTGACGGAGGTGTTGCGGATGGCATCCAGAATGGAGGTTTTGCCGTGGTCAACGTGGCCCATAACCACCACAACGGGGTCACGGGGCTCAAGGTCTTTTTCCTCATCCTCGCTGTCATCAATAATGCGGTCCTCAATGGTGACCACAACCTGCTTTTCAACCTTGGCGCCCAGCTCCTCGGCAACAATGGCGGCGGTGTCAAAATCCAGCACGTCGTTGATGGCGGCAAACTGACCCAATGAGAACAGCTTTTTGATAACCTCGGCAGCGGTGCGCTTCATCATGGCGGCAAGGTCGCCCACGGTGATTTCCTCGGGCAGCTTGAGCACCATCTGAGGCTTCTTGGCACGCTCGGCGGCAATTCTCTTCAGGCGCTCGGCCTCGGTCTCACGCTTGGGTGTGCGGGTGCCCTGCTTGCGGTACTGCTGGGATTTCTGCTTGAGCTTCTGCTTGGTCACCTGATTGTCGGCCTGACGGTTGGTGGTGCCGGGGGCAATATTCTCATATTTCTCGTTGTATTTCTCAAGGTCAACGGTGTTGGCGCGGGTGTCGATGGTGCGCAGCTCGCCCTTGGTGCGGGCCTGGGTGGGCTTGTTCTCCTTCTCCTTCTTTTCGGGGGAGGGCTGACGCTCGGGCATACGGAATTTGCCGGGCACATCGTCCTTGACGGGCTTTTTCGCGGCAGGCTTCTGCTCGGCCTTTTTCTCCTCGGGCTTCTTCTCTTCGGCCTTCTTTTCCCCGGGCTTCTTGTCGGCAGGCTTCTTTTCCTCTGCCTTCTTCTGCTCGGGCTTTTTCTCCTCCGCTTTCTTCTCGACGGGGGCGGGCTCCTCCTTGGCAGGTGCCTCGGCCTTTTCGGCAGGCTCTTCCTTCACCTCTGCCGCGGGCTCCTCCGCCTTCTTTTCGGCGGCCTTGTTGACCGTTTCAAAGTAGGGGGTCAGGTCCTCCACGGCGTGCTCCAGCGTAAAGGTTTCAAACAGGATATCCAGTTCGTCCTCTTCCAGAGCGGTCATATGTTTTTTAGGGTCATCAAAGTATTTGGCAAGCAAATCAATCACAATGTTGCTCTTAATGTCAAAATCCTTGGCAACCTCGTGTACTCTGTATTTAGCTATCATGTGTATTCCTCCCATCGGTGTTTTCCAGAAGCCTGCGCATAGATTGAGCAAAGCCGGTATCGTTCACGGTGAGCACGGCGGATTTTAACCCGGTGGCGTGCCCGATTTCATCCATGGTGGATGAAAGGGTTACGGTGGGGACGGGGGCCCCACTGCGTTCTGCTTCTCTTGCCATTTCGCCGCGAAGCCGTTCGGAGGCATCGCTGCTTAAAAGGCACAGGCAGGCGCTGCGGCTGCGGAGGGATGCTACGGCGGCATCGTGCCCGCAGGCGAGTTTGCCCGCACGGCGGCATATTCCCAAAAGAGAGAGCAGCTTTGGCGAATCAGCCAAGGTGCATCTCCTCCTCCATACGGTCATATACCTCATCGGGAATCGCGCAGGAAAATGCACGCTCAAACCGCTTTGCCTTGCGGGCTTTTTTGAGGCATTCCTCACTTCTGCACACATAGGCGCCGCGGCCGGGCTTTTTGCCGGTCAGGTCAAGGGAGATTTCCCCTTCGGGGCTGCGAACCACCCGCACAAGCTCCTGCTTGGGCTTCATTTCGTTGCAGCCGGTACACTTTCTCAGCGGTATTCTGCGATTGGCAGGCATGGGTTCAACTCCTTTTATTTATGCGTCAAACGCAACGGATTCTTCGGTTTCGGTTTCGGGCTTGATGTCGATTTTCCAGCCGGTCAGCTTGGCGGCAAGGCGGGCGTTCTGGCCCTTGTTGCCGATGGCAAGGGAGAGCTGGTCGTTGGGCACAACCACGCGGCACACCTTTTCCTCGGATTCATCCACGGTTACGCTGATAACATCGGCGGGGGCAAGGGCGGCTGCCACGAAGGTGGCGGGGTCATCGCTGTAGCGCACGATGTCCAGCTTTTCGCCGCTGAGCAAATCCACGATTTTACCCACACGGGTGCCGCGGGGGCCGATGCAGGCGCCTACGGGGTCAACGTTCTCGTCGCTGCTGTAAACGGCAACCTTGCTGCGGGCGCCGGCTTCGCGGGAGACGGATTTGATTTCCACCGTGCCGTCAAAAATCTCGGGCACTTCGCTCTCCAGCAGACGGCGGACCAGACCGGGATGGGTGCGGGAAATGGTAACGCGGGGGATGTTGCGGGTGGAATCCTTTACATCCACGATGAATACCTTGATAAGGTCGCCCTCCACGAATTTTTCCTCGGGCAGCTGCTCGCTCTTGGGCAGCTTCTCCTCGATTTTGCCGATTTCCACAAAGGCATCGCCGGATTCGGGATCAATGCGGGCCACCTTAACGGTAACGATTTCCTGATTGCGGGACTGGAACTCCTCTTTCATCTGGCCGTGCTCCGCCTCGCGGATACCCTGACGCAGCACGTGCTTGCCTTTTTCGGCGGCAATACGGCTCACCTCGCGGGTGTCCAGATTGATTTCGATAATATCGCCGGGCAGGGCGGAGGCCTTGTAGGGTCTGGCCTGCTCCACGGTCATGTCGCAGTCGGGGTCGTCAATCTCGTTTACCACGTTTTTGCGCACATACACGCGCATGGTGTCGTCATCGGGGTTGATGTCGCAGAATACGATATCCTTGTTGTTGTAGTCTCTTTTTACGGCGGTTACGATGGCGCGCTCAATGCCCTCACAAAGCAGGTCAAGAGAAAGGCGCTTTTCCTTTGCCAGAAGTCTTAATGCCTCAAAAAATTCTTTGTTATCCATTTTCCAATCAAAATCCTTTCAGAATATCATTTATCTGTGTATGAATACGGCAAAAGCCGTAATATCCGGGAATCAGATGTCGAAATCGTCCAGCTTGATGTAGCCGGCTTCCTTTTTCTCGAAGCAGAGGCCGGAGCCGTCCTCCAGCCGCACGGTGATGAGCTTTTCGTCGTAGCTCTCCAGCACGCCCTTGAAATCACGCTTGCCGTCCTTGGGGCGAATCAGGCGAACCATCACCCGCTGACCGAGGTTGGCGGTAAAGTGGAAATCACGGGTCAGCTCACGCTCAACCCCGGGGGAGGAAACCTCAAGGCAGTAGCTTTGCTCAATGGGGTCGGCCTCGTCCAGAGGGGCATCAATGGCACGGCTCATGTTTTCGCAGTCCTCAATATCCACGCCGCCCTCTTTATCAATGAAAATGCGCAGATACCAGGAAACGCCCTCTTTTACAAAGCGTATATCCCACAACTGCAAGCCAAGCTCCGCGGCGATGGGCTCGGCAATCTGCCACACGGCGGCTACGGTGTTGCCGCCCTTTCCTTTTGCTGCCATAAGTGCCTCCTGACTGACGGGATTTTAATTCTAATTGTGAATTTTGTTTTTTGTGCAAACAAAAGAGCGGGACAAAACCCACTCTTACTGTCAACATATTACCACAGTGGTAGTGTACCACACAAATTCAACAATAGCAAGGCTTTTTTGAAAAAACTATATAGGCTTTTTTGAAAAAACTATATATCTGCATTTGCCTTGCTTGCTGCGCAAATATTCTGTTTGACTATTTTTGTCGGATAGTGTAAAATATTCTGCGGTGAGACTATCGTAAACGGTAGGCGGTTACACTCTTTGCCCTCGCAAGGGGGTGATGCTTATGCAATATGTTACATATGAGAACCTTTTTGCGTTCGCCATTGTAATAATAAGTATTGTAGGTCTTTTCATAGGCCATGAGCATAAAAAGAATTAACCGCCCCAAGCCTGCAAGCAAGAGCGGTTAAATTCTTTAATCAATCTTTCTGAGGGCGTAACCGTCTATCCGGTAGCCTCATCATCTTTATTATATGAATGAAAATATCTTTTGTCAAGTATTTTGAAAATGTTTTCGGGTGAGTCAGTTTTGTCTCAATATATGTTTTCTTTCCGGTGAAAAAGTTAATACGAAACATTATGAGACACCTGTTTCAAAATAACAATGACACAGAAAATCATATCCTTTAAAATCATAAAATCCGCTGTATGAACACCAAATTCATACAACGGATTTTTGTCAATAACTCGCAAGGTAGCGGTCAATTTCCCACTGGGAGATGCGGCGGCGGTATGCCATCCACTCCTCTTTCTTGGCCTCCAGATATTTGCTGCGCACATGGTCGCCCAGCACGGCGGTGATGAAGTCGCTCTGCTCAAAGTAGGCGGTGGCCTCCTCCAGCGATGAGGGCAGCAGCTCAATGCCGTTGGCCTTCAGCTCCTCCTCGGGCATGTCGTAGATGTTGCCGTCGGTGGCAGGGGGGCAGGGGAGGCGGCGCTTGATGCCGTCCAGACCCGCCATCAGGCACAGGGCCATTTCAAGGTAGGGGTTGCAGGCGGGGTCGGCGCTGCGCAGCTCCACACGGGTGCCGGAGCCCCGGGCGGCGGGAATACGGATAAGGGGGCTGCGGTTTTTGGCGGACCAGGCGATATACATGGGCGCCTCGTGGCCGGGCACCAGACGCTTGTAGGAGTTTACAAGGGGGTTGAGCACGGCGGTCATGCGCTTGATATGCTCCATGATGCCGGCGATGAAGGCGTAGGCATCGGCGCTCAGGTTGATGCTGTCGGAGGGGTCATAGAAGATGTTGGTGCCGTCCTTGAACAGGCTCATGTTGGTGTGCATGCCGGAGCCCGCAATGCCGTAGATGGGCTTGGGCATAAAGGTGGCGTGCAGGCCGTGGCGGCGGGCAATGCTTTTGACCACATATTTGAAGGTCACCACATCGTCGGCGGCGCGGAGAGCCTGGGAATATTTAAAGTCGATTTCATGCTGTGCGGGGGCGCACTCGTGGTGGGAGGCCTCAATCTCAAAATCCATGGCCTCCAGAGCGTGCACGATGTCGCGGCGGCAGCCTTCACCGAAATCGGTGGGGCCGAAGTCGAAATACCCGCCGTGGTCGTCTGTCTCGGTGGTGGGCTTGTTGTTGGCATCCAGTTTAAACAGGAAGAATTCGCACTCGGGGCCCACGTTGAACACATAACCCATGTCGGCGGCTTCGGCCAGTGCCTTTTTCAGAATATAGCGGGGGTCGCCCTCAAAGGGCTTGCCGTCGTGGCGGTAAACGTCGCAGATGAGGCGGGCGATTTTGCCCTGCCCTTTATCCTGATGCCAGGGCAGAATGCAGAAGGTGTCGTAATCGGGGTACAGATACATGTCGGATTCCTCAATACGCACAAAACCCTCAATGGAGGAGCCGTCGAACATGCACTTGTTATCCAATGCCTTGGGAAGCTGGCTGCGGGTGATGGCAACATTCTTTACGGCGCCCAGAATGTCGGTAAATTGCAGGCGGATAATGCTGACATTTTCTTCATCCGCAATGCGCAGAATATCTTCTCTTGTATATTTTCCCATAAAACAGCCTCCCTGTACCGCGGTATCGGCGGAATAAATATGAAAAATTGTAACATTTTTGCATAGGGTTGTCAATCGCAAAGATACTATGATATAATGGCACACATCGCCTGCAAAAGTGGGCAATATTCACAATTTCGGAAAGGAATAAGGCACCTTTGGTTCCTATGATTATTGATTTTCACACCCACAGCTTCCCCGCCAAGCTGGCGGAGCGTGCCATTGATTCCCTGGCCCGCAGGGCGGGGATGATGTTCCCTTTTTACAGAGGGGACGAAACCGCGCTGATTGACTGCATCCGCCGGGGGCCCGCCGACCGGGCGGTGGTGCTGAGGCAAAAGGGATTTGAACACAATATGCCTTAAAAAGCGATCTTCACGCACATTCGGGCGTTTTTCGCCTTGAAATACGGCAGTATTCCTGCGGCGAAGAAACACCCGACTGCACGCAAATCTCATCTTTTTAAGGTGCGA
>JAZRWZ010000247.1:0-1918 GCA_045599985.1 Acutalibacteraceae bacterium
GTATTCCCCGTTCCGCTGTGCGGCATTGGCAGCCGTGTTTGCGGCGTTTCCCAAAAGCTATACGGCAAAGCAAAGGCCAAGGGGCTTATTTCCAAATTAGCCAACAACGATAACGACAAATGGGTGTGCCAGAATCCCTCCGTTATGGTAGTCTACCGCAAAGACCCTTTGGTAAAGGGCTGTGTTTACACAACGGCTGCCATCAACGCCATTGTGGAGCTGGCGGGCACCCTCTCCCGCCGGGAGGATTTCATCTGCCGCAATCCCGAATTAAAAATTCTGAGCTGCACCGGCAAGGAGGATATCTGCACGGGCGGCGAGGCAGGGCTGCAGGCCTCCCTTTCCCTGCTGGGCAAAATCGGCTATATCAATGTGCGCCATATCGTGTATGAGCACATGAGGCATGAGGTAATCAACGAAAAAGGCAACGATAAGGTTTATGCCGATATGCTGGCCTTTTTTGACGAATAATTCTTGACAGCAGGCAAAAAAACTGCTACACTCTCGGCATCGGCCACAAGGTCGGCGCACCTGCCAAGCAGGTAATAAACAATCAAAATCACCGTAACGGTGTCACAATGCAAAAAGAAATAAACAGTCAAAATCTCCGTATCGGTGTCACAAGGCACCTGCTCCTCCGAAGAGGGGCAGGTGCCTTTTTGTTTGAGGAAAGCATATGAAACAAACCAAAAACCTGACCTTCTCCGCCCTGTGCCTGGCGCTGTGCTATCTGCTCCCCTTTCTGACGGCACAAAATCAGGAGCTGGGCACCCTGCTGTGCCCCATGTATGTGCCCGTGCTGCTGTGCGGCTTTTTGTGCGGGTGGCCATGGGGGCTTGCCGTGGGATTGATTGCCCCCGTCACCCGCAGCCTGATTTTCGGCATGCCGCCCCTCTACCCCATTGCCGCCGGAATGAGCTTTGAAATGGCTGCCTACGGCGCGGTAACGGGAATTCTGTACCGTAAATTACCGGCCAAAAAGGGCTTTGTTTACCTCACCCTGTTCATCGCCCTTCTTGCGGGGCGCACGGTGTGGGGACTTTCCCGCTTTGTGATGATGGGGCTTGCGGGCACCGAATTTTCCCTGATGCTGTTTCTCAACGGTGCCCTGCTGCAAAGCTGGCCGGGCATTGTGCTCGATTTTGCCGTGGTGCCCGTTGTTGTGTTCGCTTTGGAAAAAGCGGGATTCACAAGAAACCGTTTGCCAAACGCATAAACCTATGCTATGATGTTATCGAGGCATCCGGCGCAGCGGAATTATCACCGTTTGCCGCAAGTTTTGCCTTGATTAAGCAACAGAAAATGCGTGAAATGGAGGATTATGTATGAATATTCTCGTCATTGACGGTCAGGGAGGCCGTATAGGCCACGAAGTGGTTGAACGCATTAAATCCGAATGGCCCTGCAGCTGTGTTACAGCCGTTGGCACCAACTCCGCTGCCACTGCCGCCATGCTCAAGGGCGGCGCAGACCGGGCCGCCACCGGTGAAAACGCCGTTATCGTGAATGCCCGCAAGGCAGATATCATCATCGGCCCCATCGGCATTGTGATTGCCGACTCCCTGCTGGGTGAAATCACTGCCGACATGGCTGTTGCCGTGGGCCGCAGTGAGGCCGAAAAGGTACTGATTCCCGTAAACCTGTGCAACCACACCGTGGTGGGTGTTGGCGATTTATCGGTAAAAAAACTGCTTGACAGCGTGATTGAAAAGGTCAAGGAGATTGCGGACTGATACGCCGCCCGTTTTCACCGACAGGCAATAAAATTGCATAAACAAAAGCGATGTTTTTCCGTCAGCCACCGGCTGAAACGGTCAAGCATCGCTTTTTTATTGGGAATGCCGTTTTGGATTTCTCACATATTGATATTGTTTTTTCTGTAATCTCTTTTCTGTTTTCTTCCTTCCCCCCGGGGGGA
>JAZRWZ010000248.1:0-2271 GCA_045599985.1 Acutalibacteraceae bacterium
AGAAAACGGAGCCGAATACCTGATTGATTCCCCCGCAGAGCTGTATCCGCTGCTTCAGACATTATAAAAACAAAAAGCACACGCCTTTTCACATTCCATAAAAACGGAAAAGGCGTGTGCTTTGCTTTTTGACGGAAAAATCAGCGAATCACTTGGAATTTGCTCTCGTCACGGGGCTTGAATTCGGGCTTTTCATCGGGGTAGCCGATGCAGATGCCGATGAGGAAGGTCCAGTCGGCGGGGATGTTCAGCTTTTCTTTCCACTTGATGCCGGTTTCACCCTCAAACAAGGGGCCGATACTGGCCACAATGCAGGTGCCAAGCCCTATGGCTTTGGCCGCAATGCAGATGTTCTCCGTCATCAGGCCGCCGTCCATGTAGCTGCCGCCCTCGGCAAACAGCACGGCAAAGGTGGGGGCGTTGTGGTAAACGGGGTTCACATCCCAGCGGGTGTAGGCGGGGGTGTCCCAGCCCACCTTGTTTTTGAAATCGGTATTCATTTCGTCCAGCATGGCGGCGCTCTGCACAAAGCGCACCTGACAGGGCTGGCTGTTGCGGCCGCTGGGGGCTTTGATGGCGGCGGCAATCAGGGTGTTCAGCTCCTCCTCGGTAATCTGCTCTTTTTTGTAGGAGCGGATGGTCTGGCGCTCTAAAATGTTGGTGACGGTTTCGTTCAGAATGATGTTTTTCATAATATCCCTCTTTTGCTTATTTATCCGTAGATATCCATGTTATCGGTAAAGGATTGTATCACGCTGCTGCTGCGCTTCACGGTCAGGGCGCTTTCGGTGGATGTGAACAGCGCCTCGGCGTCGGCGGCATACATCTCTTTGAGGCAGGTGGTGCGGCAATCGGCATATTCCTGCTCCCGCTCTGCCGTGTCGAATTTCCAAACCAAAAATACGCTGTCGTCAAAGGAAACGGCGGTGGCCTTTTCCCCCGCCATGCCCTGCACGGCCTCAAAGAAGCCCTCCGGGTAGCCGGTCTGCCCTTTTTTCAGCAGCACGGTGGAGGCGGCGGTGTAGCCCTGCTCGGCAGGTATTTTCTCAAAGGAGCCCAAATCGGTGATTTCGGCGGCAAAGCCCTCAAAGGTTTTGATTAATTCGGCCTTTTGCGCATCGGTCATCACCAGCTCGCTGCCTGCCGCATCGGCGGTAATGAAAAAGGCGCTGACGGTGCGGAAGATGATGTAATTTTCGGCAAAGAAGCGGCGCAGAGCCTCCTCCGCCCCGGCATCCTCGGGGCCTTTGTCAAACAGGTGGGAGAATAAAGCATCCTCATAAACGGCATTGGTCTGAATCTTGGAAAGCACGGCGCGGGAAACGCCAACCTTTTGGTAATGGTTGCCGAAGGCCACCCAAAGGGCATCCGTTTTTTCGGCAATCTCGTTTTTTTCGGCGTTTGTCAGCTTTAAGCCGTACTGCAAAAACAGGGTGTTGACCGCCACATAGTGGGTCACTTCTTTTACGGCAGCCTCAACAAATTCATCGGGGCTTGATTTGGCGGTCAGGCCGTATTGTGCGGGGGCGGCCACGGCCTTGTCAAAATAATAGGCGAACAGCCCGCTGTCAATATCGGTGCCGCCTACGGTCAGGGCCGCTTTTTCGCTTTTTTGCGCAGAGCAGGCGGAAAGGGAGAGGCAGAGCAGGGCCAGCAGCAGGGCCGTTATTCGTTTTGCCAAAGGAATTCCTCCTTCATTCGGGATTTACGAAAATATATTACCACAGTTTCAGCCGCTCTGCAAGGCAAAAGGGATTCGAACACGATAAGCGGTCTTCACGCACATTCAGGCGTATTTCGCATTGAAATGCCAAGGTGGGGTGAAGCCGTATTTTTTATGGGGGAATTCCGTTTACCGTGGTTGTAAATCCCGTTTTCCTATGATAGTATAATACCATTATGGAATGGAGATGATCCCGTGACTTTGGAAGAGGCCAGGGCAGCCATACCGCAGGGGCGGTACAGGCACTATAAAGGGAATTATTATGAGGTAATCGGTGTGGCAGCTCACTCCGAAACGCTGGAGCCCATGGTGATTTACCGCGCTCTTTACGGTGAGGGCGGGCTGTGGGTGCGCCCCGCCGCCATGTGGAACGAAACGGTCACCGTCAACGGCCGGGAAGAAAAGCGATTTGCGCCGGCGGATTCCGAAGGAGAAAGGAAATGACCAAAATATTATTCATCTGCCACGGCAATATCTGCCGCTCTCCCATGGCGGAATTCATTTTAAAAGATATGGTGAAAAAAGCGGGGCGGGAGCGGGATTTCGTG
>JAZRWZ010000249.1:0-9916 GCA_045599985.1 Acutalibacteraceae bacterium
TGTTATAGTTGCCGATACCCATGCTTTCCAGATACCCGCAGTTGCCCGCCAAAAGCTGTACCTTTTCCTTCAGAGTCATCTGATTCACAATTTCCTCCGCTTTTTGCGTAAAGGAAAGGCGGTAGTTTTTATCGCTTGTCATAATGCTTCCTCCGTTACCTTTTTTATCCCTTGACTCGGGCGTAATATAATCCATTTTTTATTATAAAATAGAAAGAGCAAAATGTAAATTGTTTTTCCCCGATAATACCAAAAACCCTCAATACCTTTTCGGGGTATTGAGGTTAACCGATTTAAAACATCATATTTTCGATAAACCGTTGGTTGAACACCACGGAGCTGTTCAAATCCACCGTTTCCGTATTCTCCGCCGCCAAACGGTAAAGGGGCTCATCCTCCCCGTGCAGGCTGTAATGCACCGCTCCCGTCAGGGCGCTGTTCCCCACCACTTCGGTTCTGTTTTTCCATATTGCGGGGAGCAGACCCATGGCAACGGCAGAATCCACGGAAAGGAATTTTCCGATACCCCCTGCCAGATACACACGCTGCACCTCGTCCTCGGTAATGCCGGCCTCGGCAAGCAATGCCTCCTCCGCACCGCGGATGGCGGCTTTGGCTAACTGCAGTTCTCTCACATCCTTACCCGTCAGGCAAAGCCCCGTCGGAGCAGGTTCCAAAAGCGTATCACCGATTTTCCGGCAGCCCACAAGGGGATAAGGGTCGGGCTCTAAAAATCCGCTTTCATCCACGGTGCCGTTTTGCAGCAGGATACGGAGCAAATCCATCAGGCCCGAGGAGCAGATGCCCACAGGGTCACCGTCCCCCACCGTGGTGTAGCAGAGCTTGTTTTCATCGGTTATGAAAATGCGGTTCACGGCACCCGTAATGCCGCCCACACCGCAGTGGATATGCCCGCCCTCCATGGCGGGACCCGCTGCTGCGGAGGCACCGTAAAGCCGCCCGTTGGCCAGCAGCACGGTTTCCCCGTTGGTGCCCCAATCCGTCAGCAGTTCTATCCGGCTGCTGCCGTTTTGGTAGTCTTTTGCCATGCCGCAGGCCACAAGCCCTGCGGTAATATCGGCACCGATAAAGGCAGAACACCCGGGCAAAACGGTAATTTCGCCGCAGGGCAGACCGATTTCACGGCCCAAAGTGTGCCGGGTTTGCAAAAAGGACGGTGTAAAGGGGTAGCTTGCCATGCCGCAGGGGGATTCTCCCATAAAAATGTGCTGCATTACCGTGTTGCCCGCCACCGTCAGCGGCAAGTCATCACTTCCGGCAGTGGAGGCACAGCATACATCCCTTATCATTTCCTCCACAACCCGCAGCAGACCCCGGCGCATCTCTTCCAGAAGCCCTTTTTGACAGGCCTCAATGCGGGTCATCACATCGGCGCCGTATGCCTGCTGGGGATTCAGCCGTGACACCCGGCCTTCGCATTCCCCGGTTTGCAGATTGGTCAACTGCAGCACAAGGGTGGTGCTGCCCACATCCAGCGCCAAGCCGTAAGAGGCGGGCGAATCCGGCTTTTCATTTTTGTGATTGGCAAAATCGGCGTTCATCCCCTGCCCCGAAAATTCGGGAATCTCCACGGTACCGCCCTCAAGGGGGCACAGGGCACGGCAGGCACGAATCATGCCGTTTTCATCGGGTATCAGGGGATTGTGAGGGCTTTCAACATCCGAAAACACACCCTGTGTCACCTTTACCCTGCAATTTCCGCACCGTCCGCTGCCGCCGCAGGGCATGGGCAGGGTATAGCCGTTTTCCCTCAAATAATGGGCAAGAGGCTTGCCGTTTTCGGTTTTCGGAATCTTTACGCATATCATCGGCCTTCACGCCTTCCTGCTTTTTCGTTATATTTGCAAAATCAACGATTATTTGATGATAAAAAACAGGTCGCGGATGCAACCTGTTTTTTCGGTTTACTGCACCGTGGCGGAAACGGGAGCCGATTCCATATCGTAGGCATTCTCCGCCGTGATCTCTATGCGGTAACCCTTTTGGGCCTCTACCGTGAATGACACGGTTTCATAGGTATTCTTTTGCCAGTAATTGTTGATGATGTATTCGGAATGGGTCTGAATCCCCGCGCCGTTGAACACCCTGACACGGTAAAGGAAGATGATATTGCCATCCGTGCTTGCGGCTGCGGGAGCCGTTGCCGTAACGGTGCCGTCCTCATTCTTTACAAGCGTTAAGGCGGCATCATCGGCAAAAGCGGGGGCAGAGGAGAGTTTTTTCATATTGGGAGTTGTGTAGGCAAAGGTGGATTTATCGGTGAGGGAGGGCAGCAGATAGCGGCACAGAATGTCACCGGTAAGCGCATCAAAGCCGGTCAGACGAATGCGGTTTTCGGCATCGGCCTCCACAATCCAGGCCTGCGCCGCCTGATTATTACCGCCAGGGTGAATGGTGCGGTCAAGGTGATAAGTAAATTCCATATAGGCCATGGAGCCGGTGCCGACGGTGGTGAATTTTCCCTGCTGCACCGAGCGGGGGTCGTTCAGAGGATAGTGGGAATGGCCGGAGAAGTGAACCACCTGGGGATATTGGGCCAAAATATCGTTGAAATAGGTAACGCCCCAGCCTTCAATCAGCTGTGAACCGTAAACCGTGCCGAACACATGCTCGTGATTGCACACAAAAATCGGCTTGGCGGGGTCATCGGCCTCTGCCGCCGCCAACTGCTCCCTGAGCCATTGGCGCTGATAGGGGCTGTAACGGGTGGATACATCCTTATTGGTGCGGGAGATGCCGATAAAGTGGAAACCGTTGATTACCACATGAAAATCGCTGTCCATTCCCGTGATTTCGCTCATTCTTTCAAGAGCCACCGTGCCCGCATAGCCGTCATGGTTTTTGGCGCAGATTGCCAGCAATTTTGTGCCGTCCCGCAGGCCGGTTTCAAAATCCTTTTTCACCATGGCAAACTGCTCTTCGGTGCCGTTGTTGGTCACATCCCCCACAAACATGGCGGCATCCAGATTCTTGTAGGAATCATCGGATTCGGCTATGTCGTAAGCAAAATTGAGTGCGGCGGGGATTCTGCCGATACGCTCGGCGGCGTTCGGGTCCACATGGGTATCGCTGCACACCATAAAGCGAACGGTGGGTTCAAATGCGGAGGCATCGGCAGGCATAACAGGTGTTTTGGGCCCGATGCCGAATAAAGAAGAAACAAAGCTGATTACTGCCATAAAGAAAGAAGTCATAGCCTGCATATTCATTCCCCTTTTATTTTGATGCAATTATAGTATCATATTTAACTGCGATTCTCAAGTATATTTAACCTTCACAAAGAATGATATCATCACGGCTTATACAGAATACAACCCGCATTCCCCCTGAAACAAGAAAAAACCGCCACCCTATTGGGCAGCGGCCTTTCTACTGACAAATAAGGGCAGCAAAAGCTGAACTTATTTAATCTCGATAACAGCGCCAACTTCCTCGAACTTAGCCTTGAGAGCCTCAGCGTCTTCCTTGGAAACAGCCTCTTTGATGGCCTTGGGAGCACCGTCAACAACAGCCTTTGCTTCAGCAAGGCCAAGACCGGTAGCTTCGCGAACAGCCTTAATAACCTTAATCTTCTCAGCGCCGACTTCCTTCAGGATTACGTCGAACTCGGTCTTCTCTTCCTCAGCGGGGCCTGCAGCGGCGGCGGGGCCGGCAACGGCAACAGCAGCAGCGGCGGATACGCCAAACTCATCCTCTACAGCGTGAACAAGCTCGGAGAGCTCAAGAACGGTGAGGGTTTTCAATTCTTCGATCATAGCAGCGATTTTCTCAGATGCCATTTTAATTTCCTCCTAAATAAATAATGTTGTTTTCAGTTGATTATGCTTCGGCGGGAGCAGCTTCCTCAGCGGGAGCAGCTTCGCCATTCTTGTCAACAATAGCCTGAACAGCGCGGGCGAATGCGGCGATAGGCGCATTGAAAGCGTTGCAGACAGTGGCAAGAAGGATTTCTCTTGAAGGAAGCTTTGCAAGGCTGTTGATGGTATCAAGACCAATAACCTTACCTTCCAGGTAACCGCCCTTTACGGAGAACTTACCCTTAGTGGAATCAGCGTATTTGCAAAGGATACGGGCAGCGGCCACATGATCCTCGGGGCTGATAGCAATAGCGGTAGTACCCTCGAGAGCGCCGGTCATTTCGTCAAGACCTGCATTCTTGGCAGCAAGGCCGAGAAGTGTATTCTTAACTACGGAGTACTTAACGCCTGCCTCACGAAGCTCTTTACGAAGCTTGGTGTCGTCAGCAACGGTGATACCCTTGTAGTCAACAACAACACCGGCAACGGAGCTGTTGAGAAGGTCAGTCAGATCGGAAACAACCTGTTTCTTTTGCTCTAAAATCTTTTCACTTGGCATTTTCGTTTCACCTCCAATAAGACAATGAAAAAGCCCTTTCCGCTTGCACGGAAAGGGCATAATACACGATTGGCTGAACACCTTGTGTATTCCTTCCTCGGCAGGCGGCAAAAACCTTATGCGTTAAACGCACCTGCTGTCTTTGAAAAGAACAGCTTGGTTATGATAACACAATTAAATGCTTGTGTCAAGCACTTTTTTCACATTCCGTGAATATAAACTTATGCTTCGGCGTTGCCGATCTTAAGGGGATTCACTTTAACGCCGGGGCCCATGGTGGTAGCAAGCACGCAGGAACGGATATACTGGCCCTTGCTGGCAGCGGGCTTAGCCTTGATGATGGCATCAAGCAGGGTGTTGAAGTTTTCGCCCAACTTCTCTGCGCCAAAGGATACTTTGCCGATGGGGCAGTGAATGATGTTGGTTTTGTCAAGACGGTACTCAATCTTACCGGCCTTAGCTTCGGTAACAGCCTTGGCTACATCGGGGGTAACCGTGCCGGCCTTGGGGCTGGGCATAAGACCGCGGGGGCCGAGAACCTTACCGAGACGGCCAACCAGACCCATCATGTTGGGTGCGGCAATGCAAACGTCAAAGTCCATGAAGCCTTCGCCCTGAATCTTGGCAACAAGGTCTTCTGCACCGACGATCTCTGCGCCTGCGGCGGCAGCGGCATCGGCATCGGGGCCTTTGGCAAATACGGCAACTCTTACGGTTTTGCCGGTACCGTTGGGCAGAACAACTGCACCGCGAACCTGCTGGTCGGCGTGACGGGAGTCAACGCCCAGGCGAACGTGAACCTCTACGGTTTCGTCAAACTTTGCGGTAGCGGTCTTTACAGCAAGCTCAAGTGCTTCTGCGGTATCGTAAAGATTTGCTTTTTCGACAAGCTTAGCGCTGTCGTTATATTTTTTTCCGTGTTTCATAATTCGTTTATTTCCTCCCAATTATGTGGTTAAATCGGATTTTTCCTCCCACAAATATGCCTTAGTCGGCTACAACAATGCCCATGCTGCGGGCAGTACCTGCGATCATGCTCATAGCAGCTTCAACGGAAGCAGCGTTAAGGTCGGGCATCTTCTGCTCGGCAATAGCGCGAACCTGGTCTTTGGTGATTGTGGCGACCTTGGTCTTGTTGGGAACGCCGGAACCGCTCTCAAGACCGCAGGCCTTCTTCAGAAGAACAGCGGCAGGAGGGGTCTTGGTAACAAAGCTGAAGGTATGGTCTGCAAAAACCGTAATAACTACGGGGATGATGAGACCCATATCGTTCTTGGTGCGCTCATTGAACTCTTTGGTGAAAGCCATGATGTTAACGCCGTGCTGACCGAGTGCGGGGCCAACAGGGGGGGCGGGAGTTGCTTTACCCGCAGGAATCTGAAGTTTGATTAAGCCAACAACTTTCTGTGCCATTTTTGTTAACCTCCAATAAAATGTGGTAAAATGCGGAGTGATTCACTCCTCCCACGAAACCGTGCATAAAGCGCGGCTGCACCCTTACGGTGCCTAATTTGAAAGGGTTTGTACGCCCTCAAATTACCGTGATTATTCTTCAACAGGTTCCACCTGGTCAAGCTCAAGCTCAACGGTGGTCTCTTTGCCGAAGAGTGCGGAAACGGTAACGCGAACCATATTGTTCTCGGTATCGATTTCCTGAACAACGCCCTGGAAGCCGTCAAACAGCTCGTCAATGATATTGACGGTATCGCCAACCTCGTAGGCAACCTCAACGCTGCGCTTCTCAACGCCGAGACGAAGAACTTCTTCTTCTGTTAAGGGCATTGCTTTGCTTTCCGGGCCGACGAAGCCCGTAACGCCTCTGGTATTGCGGATGACAACCCATGCATCATCACTCATGACGGGTCGGTTATCCTTGTCGGGGCTTACAGCCACCTTTACCAGAACATAGCCGGGGAAAAGCTTGCGCTCAACCTCGCGGTTTTTTTCAACTTCGGTCACGATTTCGGTAGGAATCTTAACATCAAGGATAAGATCCTGCATTCTGCGGTTTTCCACCACTTTTTCGATGTTGGTGGCTACCTTGTTCTCATAGCCGGAGTAGGTATGAACCACATACCATCTTGCGTCAATTGCCATGATTCAATCCTCCTGTAACTCAGAGGGTAAACAGCCTGTTAATGGTCATCATACCGGCCTGAGCAGCATCGGCGACGCTTTTTTCACTGAGTTTCTCGGCAAGTCTTTTCAGAAGGCTGACGATTTCGGTCAGGCCCTGGTCAATACCGAAAATCACGATAGTGCTGATAAGAACTACCAGAAGAACTACGCCGCTGGATTTGAGAACCGTTTCGGCATTGGGCCATACAATCTTCTTGATCTCACCGCGGAGATCCTTGAAGAACTTTTTGATGGCCTTGATCGCACGCTGGAAGAAATTGCCGTTGGGGTTAGCTTTTTTATCGGCGCTCTTTGCAGCTTTTTCTGCCTTTGCGACCTTTTCAGCAGCCTCGGATACTTCCTTTTTTGCCATCGGTCTTTCCTCCTACTTACTTGGATTCCTTGTGGAGCGTGTGTTTCCTGCAGAAGCGGCAGTACTTGTTCATCTCCAGCCTGTCGGGTGTGTTTTGCTTGTTTTTCATTGTGTTGTAGTTGCGCTGTTTGCATTCGGTGCAAGCAAGGGTAATCTTTACTCTTTTACCGTTAGCAGCCATTTGCGGCACCTCCATTCGAGATTATTAGCCTCCCTCTGGTGATTCGAGAAAATGGGCACAAAAATAAAGCCCTCTCGCAGAGGTAAAGAGATGTTACCACATTATCGGCACAAAGTCAAGTTTTTTATTCTCCTTTTTTCATATTTTTGTACTATCCTTTTCCATGTTTTTGATGTTTGTTTTTTTCTGCCTTTTCATCCGAAAGTCGCATTGCAAGTTTGCCGCAGGGGTGATATAATAAATGTATAACAAATCATCTCGGAAGGAAGGGATTCCCCTTGCCCGGTATCGGAACAATTATCAATGTGGCCGCCATCATAGTCGGCGGTTTTATCGGCCTGCTTTTCGGCCGTTTTCTCACGGAAAAGCTGCAAAACGCCGTCATACGCGCTTTGGGCCTGTGCGTCATATTCATCGGAGGCTCCGGCGCGCTCAAGGAGATGTTCACCGTTGAGGGCGGCGCCTTATCCACACAAGGCACCCTGATGACGGTTGTCTGCTTTGCGCTGGGCTCCTTCCTCGGTGAACTGGCGGATTTTGACCGCATGATTGAAAAGCTGGGCGAATGGCTGAAGCAAAAATCAGGCAGCACCAACGAAAAAGGCTTTGTGCAGGGCTTTGTGGCGGCCTCCGTTACCGTGAGCGTGGGCACCATGGCCGTGGTGGGCCCCATGCAGGATGTTATCAGCGGCGACATCTCCCTGCTGACGGTCAAATCCCTGCTTGACCTGATTATTGTAATTGTATTGACCGCCTCCCTCGGCAAGGGCTGCATATTCTCCGCCCTGCCCGTGGCCGTGATTCAGGGCACCTTCTCTCTGCTGGCCAAGGTGGTTGAACCCGTGCTCACCGAAGCCGCCCTCTCCAACCTGAACCTGACCGGCTCCATGCTGATTTTCTGCATCGGCGTGAACCTGCTGTTCAACACCAAAATCAAGGTTGCCAACATGCTGCCCACCATTCTGTTTGCCGTGGTGTGGGCATACATCCCCTTTCTGAACGGGAACGGCTTTTTCGCCTGATTGGTTCCCCTGCCTTTTTCATGAAGCCACCGCA
The DNA here is from genome assembly GCA_045599985.1 of Acutalibacteraceae bacterium. Classification (GTDB taxonomy): domain Bacteria; phylum Bacillota; class Clostridia; order Oscillospirales; family Acutalibacteraceae; genus CAG-177. The sequence continues at coordinate 8,106 of JAZRWZ010000249.1, forward strand.
AAAAAGCGGTGGTTTTTTTGCATTTCGCATTGAGATTTCACGGTAATGATGGTAATATTATAATGTTTTAAAGAGAGGAGGGCGTGCGTATGCCCCTTGTGAACATGAGCGAGCTGCTTTACAAAGCTCAGGAAGGCCGCTATGCGGTGAGCAGCTTCAGCGTTGCCAACATGGAAATGGTGCAGGGTGTTCTGCAGGCCGTGGAAGAAACCGAAAGCCCTGCCATTATTCAGATTGCGGAGGTCAGATTAAAGAATTCTCCCCTTGAATTCATCGGGCCGCTGATGGTTGCGGCAGCCGAAAACAGCGAAATGCCCATTGCCGTTCATTTTGACCACGGCAAAACGAAAGAAAAGATTCAGCAGGCACTGGATATCGGCTTTACCAGCGTGATGTTTGACGGCAGTCACCTCCCCTTTAAGGAAAATGTAAAGGTGAGCGCCGAAATTCAGAAGATGGCCGAGGAATACATGGCCGATGTGGAGTGTGAAATCGGCTGTGTGGGCGGCAGTGAGGACGGCAGCGAGCAAATCGCCGTAAACTGCTCCGACCCCGCCGAGGCAGCGGAGTTCTGCCGCAAGGTGCCCATGGCGGGTCTGGCCGTTGCCATAGGCAATGCCCACGGCAACTATAAGAGCACCCCAAAGCTTCGCCTTGATATTCTGGAGGAAATTGCGGATAAAGTGGATGTGCCCCTTGTGCTGCACGGCGGCACCGGCATCGGTGACGAGGGATTCCGCAGCTGCATTGAACGGGGCATCTGCAAAATCAACATTGCCACCGCCACCTTTGACTCGGTGGAGCAGACCGTGCGCCGCGCCTACGAGAGCGGCAAAATCAACGGCTACTACGATTTGCAGGCAGCCGAAACTTTGGGAGCCTATGAAAACGCCATGAAGCATATCCGGATTTTCGGCTGTGCCGGAAAAGCCTATGACGATTAAAAATGGAGGAAATACAAATGAGCATTTTTGAATTTGACAACAGCAAGCCTTTGGATGTTATCCCTATCGGTCGAATTGCCATTGACTTTAACCCCACCGACATGAACCGTCCCCTTTACGAAAGCAGCAACTTCAACAAATACGTGGGCGGCTCCCCCGCCAACATCGCCGTGGGCCTTGCCCGCCTGGGTGCCAAGTGCGGCTTTATCGCCCGGGTAAGCGATGACCAGTTTGGTGACTATGTTACCAAATATTTTGAGAATGACGGCATTGATGTTTCTCACGTGTTCCGCTGCGAGCACGGCGAAAAGCTGGGCCTCACCTTTACCGAGATTTTAAGCCCCACCCAAAGCAGTATCCTGATGTACCGCGACGGCGTTGCCGATTTGCAGGTGTGCGTGGATGATGTGGATGAGGAATACATCAAAAAGGCCAAGGCCGTTGTCATCAGCGGCACGGCTCTTTGCTGCAGCCCCTCCCGCGAGGCCGCGTTGAAGACCCTGTTCCTTGCCAAGAAAAACGGCGTTACCGTTGTGTTTGATATTGATTACCGCAGCTACACCTGGAAGAATGCGGACGAAATCTCCCTTTACTACTCCATCGCCGCCAAAAACAGTGATATCATTCTGGGCTCCCGTGAGGAGTTTGATTTGACGGAGGCTCTGGAGGGCGTATGCGCCAATGATGAGGAATCCGCTGCCCGCTGGTTTGGCTACGGCAATAAAATCGTGATTATCAAGCACGGCAAAGAGGGCTCCTGCGCCTACCTGAGCGACGGCTCCGCCTATAAAGTGGGCATTTTCCCCGTGCAGATGCTCAAGGGCTTCGGCGGCGGCGACGGCTATGCCTCCGCTTTCCTCTACTCCC
>JAZRWZ010000250.1:0-21439 GCA_045599985.1 Acutalibacteraceae bacterium
TCTGTCTTTGGATTTGTTGTACCGTGCCGAAAAAATATTTATGTATGCTTCTACGCCTTTGGAAGTAAGCACGGTTAAAACGGCCGAATACTGTTTGAATCACAAAAAAACAGTTTGTTTTCCGATTTGTCTGCCTCAACACCAAATGGTGTTTATGCCTGTTTCCGAGTTATCCGATTTAATTTCCGGGACATACGGTATTCCCGAACCCCGATTCGACGAAGACTCCGTTATTGTTCCTTCAGAATTTGATTTATGTATTGTTCCCGCCCTTGCCGTTGATAAAAGTGGCTTTCGCTTAGGCTACGGCGGCGGGTATTATGACCGTTGGCTTGCGCAAAATAAGGTAAAAAAGGCTGTTCTTTGCTACGAATTCAATCTTGTAGATAAAGTACCTGTCGGCGAATACGATATTGCCGCAGACTTTGTGATAACAGAAAAACAATGTATTCCAATTCATCCCGATTGCTCAGACGGGAAGGAGGTTTATTGATGGACGATAATAACAGACCCGGTAACGGCTTCAGCTTTTTCGGTGCAAATAACACCCCCGGTTCATTCCGACCCGAAAAACTTCCCAAAGCCGCCGATATGGTTAAAAAAACTCCCACCGATTTTGAAGATATGAGTTCCCGCTCCGCCAGAACTGTCAATATCGGTGCCATCAACGAAAGCGATAATAAGCCGGTTAATGAAACCGGGCCGGCCAAGAAAAAATTTGTTGTCAGCTTTGATGACAGCGAGGATTTGTTATCATCCGATTCCGCCGCATCATCCAAAGGCGTTACCAGAGGCGGTGTCTATTTTACAGGCAGACAGAAGACCCATAATGCCGCTCCGCGTTCACAATCTGCTCAGAATAGGGAAAACGAGAATGATTTACAGCCGGGTAATTCATCTCAGCCTGCAGCAGTTATGATTTCCGGCGGAAGAAGAGAGAGAACTGCCCGTGCTGCTGTGCCTCAAAAATCCAATCAGCCGAAAAAGCCCTCTTCCGGAAATTCAGGTATCACATTCGGCAAGTTCTTCACCTCCTTTGTAGCGGTGGTTGTGGTTTGTTCGCTTGTTATTTCTCTTATCGGTATTTCATGTATCAACGATGTATTGGCTATTAACCGCAAGGATGATTCAATAGTCGTTACCATCCCCAACGATGCAGATGCCTCCGATATTATCGACATTCTTGCAGATAATAAACTGATTCATCAGCCTGTTTTCTGCAAATTGTTCTATCGTTTGAAAAATGCTATTTTCAATAAGCCCGATAATGTTGGCTTTATATCGGCCTTCATGTCCGGCCAAATGGATGAAGAACCTGTTTTCCTCAGCGGTGTTTACTATCTGGATGCCAATATGGGTCTGGAAGGTTACCTGAATAAATTCCAGAGAGAACAGGTAGCAGAGAAAACACTAAATGTATTTTTTCCCGAGGGCTGGTCTATCTACCAGATGTTCGATAAGTTGGATAATTTCGGCGTCTGCAAAAAAGACGAACTTCTGGCAGCCCTAGAAGGTGCGGATTACGATTTCCCCTTTGTGAAAGAGGTTCCCGATTCCGAACAGCGTGTTTTCCAACTGGAAGGCTACATGTTCCCCGATACCTACGAATTCTACGAAACCTGCGATGCCAACACCATCATCCGCAAAATGCTGGGCAACTTTGAAAGCAAATGGACGGAGGAATATGCCAACCGCGCAAAAGAATTGGGAATGACCATGGATGAGGTTATCATCCTTGCTTCCATTATTCAGCGCGAGGCCGCCAATGCCGAGCAAATGGGTGTTGTTTCAAGCGTTTTGCATAACCGTTTGAAAAACTCTGTTTCTTTCCCCACTTTGGGCTGTGACTCCACCCTTTCCTACATTGAGAAGAATGTTGTGGAAAATGTCCAAAGTAATAAAGCACAGGTATATATGGTGAGTTATGACACCTATTCCATCAAAGGTCTGCCTGCCGGCCCCATCTGCAACCCCGGTATTGATGCCATTGAGGCGGCGCTGTTCCCCGATGATACCGATTATCTCTATTTCTGCCACGACAACAGCGGTGCCATTTACCTGGCATATACCAACGAGGAGCATGACCGCAACCTTCTGGAAGTGCTTCGTAAAAATAACGGATAGTAAGAATTGACATGAAGAATGATATGAAATATCCCGTTCCCGAGCTTCTTGTTCCGGCAGGGGATGAGGAACGCTTGCACGCAGCCGTAGAATTCGGAGCCGATGCCGTTTATCTCGGCTCCACCCGTTTCGGTATGCGCAGCGCTCCTCAGAATTTTGAAATTGATGCTTTAAAAACCGCATGCGAATATGCTCACGCAAACGGCGTTAAGGTTTATCTTACCTGCAACACCGTACCTCGCAACAGCGAACTTGACTCTTTACCCGGTTTTGTTGAATCAACTGCCGCTGCGGGAATTGACGCCTTTATTGTAACCGATATCGGCGTACTTAATATCATCAAACAGCATGCGCCTCATGTGGATATTCACATTTCGACCCAGGCCGGCATCACCAATTACGCCGCTGCCAATGCATTTTATGATATGGGTGCCAAGCGTATTGTTCTGGCAAGGGAAATCTCCCTGCAGGAGATTGCGGAGATTCGCGCTCATACACCAAAAGATTTGGAAATCGAGTGCTTTGTGCACGGTGCCATGTGTGTTTCTTTTTCGGGACGATGCCTTCTCTCCAACTATCTGACCGGGCGTGATTCCAACAGAGGGGACTGTGCACAGCCCTGCCGCTGGAAATATGCGCTGTGCGAAGAAACAAGGCCCGGCAAATACCTGCCCATCGGCGAAGACGGGGAGGGTACATATATCATCAATTCCAGGGATATGTGTATGATTGAGCATATTCCCGAATTATATGCCGCAGGTGTCAGCAGTTTTAAAATAGAAGGCAGAGCAAAAGCCGCCTACTACGCTGCCATTACTGCCAATGCATACCGTGCTGCCATTGACGGATTTAAAGCATCCGGCTTTGATCCCGAATATCATCCCGAACAATGGATTGTGGACGAATTGCGAAAAATCAGTTACCGTGATTATTGCACCGGCTTTTTCTTTGGCGACCCGAAGGATGATGCTAATATTTCATTTAAAGGCGGCTATAACCGCGAATGGAGTGTTGTGGCTGTGGCCGAGGATTACCGGGACGGTTATCTTTATGCCGAGCAGCGCAACCGTTTTTTTGAAGGCAATCAGGTTGAAATTCTCGAAAAAGGGAAAAAACCGTTTACCGTAACGGTTCAGGGCCTTCAGAATGAAGCGGGGGAAGATATTGAATCCGCTCCCCATCCCACCATGAAATTACGTTTTCGCTGCCCCGTTGCGGTGGAAAAAGGTGCTTTCATCCGCATATGCAGCAGTGAGGAGGCAAATTGACGCCTATGGCCGGATTCTCCGAAAAAATCAAGCAGGGAATGAAGCAAAAATTATACGCCCGTCAAGTCGTGGAAATACCCGAGGGCGATATTCGCAAAATTCAGCTGCTTGTGCTTCTTATGTTTTTTGATTTTGACAGGATTTGTCAAAAATATCACCTGACTTACTATTTTGCCGGCGGTTCCATATTGGGTGCCGTGCGTCACAAAGGTTTCATTCCGTGGGATGACGATATTGATATCACAATGCCACGTGACGATTATAATCGCTTTTTAAAAGTAGCTCCGGGGGAGTTGTCACCCGAATTTCGACTGGATAAAGATTGCAGACCCTTTTGTCACAACAGGATTGAAATCAAAGATACTCTTTTTCACAGCTTCTGGCGAAAAGGCGGTGTTTTTCTGGATATTCTTGCTTTGGAAGGAAGCCCCGATGACCCGAAAAAGCAAAAGCTTCATGAAAAACTTACTTTTATTTTCAGGTCTTTGATGCTGGAAAAAGAAAGAATATTTCCGTTTTTTGACCCGGATGAGCATAAGAGCCCATTGCGTTATCTGCTTTGCCTCATGCTGAAAATCGTGCCCAGAGGTCTGCTCAAATTCTGTTGGAACAAAGCGGCACAACTATATTCTCCCAACAAAGAAAATCATCTTGTGTGCCTTCCCGCAAGCAAATATTCTTATGCGGAGGAGCGCTTCCCGAAGGAATATTGGGGCACTCCGGTTTATCTGGAATTCGAGGGGATGCCGGTACCCACCATGACCCGTTGGGAGGATTACCTGAAATGTCACTTTGGTGACTATAGGGAATTGCCGCCTCCCGAACTTCGGAAATCCCATCATTTTGTGTTTGGGTTTCATCTCGGGAAATATGAATCCATGCCCGTTGAAGAACTGGAAAATACTGTTAATAAACAAAAGGAACAGTACTGTTCACGGTTCAATAACAAAAATCAGTAATTTATTTACGGAGAATTAATATGAAAAAAATCGGTAAAGTATATTGCGCTATTCTGGCAGGGGGCAGCGGTACCCGACTTCATTCCCCCATTCCCAAGCAGTTTTTAAAAATAGGCGGTATTCCCATTTTTATCCGCTCTATTCAGGCTATGTTTGCCGATGAACGCGTTGAAGAAATCTGGCTTGGTGCCAATGGTGACTGGTTTGATATGGCAAAGGAGCAGATTGCCGAATTTATCGGTGAAGATGACCGCATCCATGTTGTGCCCGGCGGTGCCGACCGCGAAGGCACGCTTCTTAATGTATTAAACGGTATCGTAGATGCCAATGATGTAGGGGAGGACGATATTGTCCTTATTCACGATGCTGTGCGTCCCTTTGCTTCCGCAAGAATCATTGATGATGTTCTGAACGAAATGCAATACTGCGATGTTTGTAACACCGTTGTTCCCGTGAACGACACCATAGTGGAATCCGCAGATCAAAAGCAGATTACCGGCATGCCGGACAGAAGCGTTTTGTTCGCCGGGCAGAGTCCTCAGGGTTTCCGTATCCGTTTTTTGCTGCATGCATTTGAAACTCTTGACCCTGAAACCCGTAAACAGTTGACGGAAACCACCAAAGTTTGCTTTGTGCAGAACATTCCCATACATATTGTAAAAGGGGAGTTTTATAACTTCAAAATCACCACTCCATATGATATGGTACAAGCCGAGGGTGTGATTAAATACCTTGGATTGGAAACCAAATAATTGGCATGGATATCAATTAACAAAAAAGAACTGCTCACCGGCGGTTCTTTTTTTGTCTTGTGCTGTATTTCTGATACTGTAAATAGTGCTGAAATGTTGACATTGCAACAAGATATGGTATACTTGTATTGGTAAAAATTATGTTTTTCGGAGGATTTCAACAATGCCCAAGAAACCCGAATACAATAACGACAGTATTAAAACTTTAAAGGATGAAGAACGCGTCCGTAAAAAACCTGCGGTTATCTTCGGTTCCGATGGAATAGACGGCTGTGAGCATGCTATTTTTGAAATTATCAGCAACTCCGTGGATGAGGCCCGTGAAGGTTACGGCGATAAAATCATTGTTACCCGTTATGAAGACGGCTCTGTTGAGGTGCAGGATTTCGGTCGCGGTTTGCCCGTGGATTATAACAATGCCGAGGGCCGTTATAACTGGGAGCTTGTTTTCTGCGAGCTGTATGCCAGCGGCAAATATGATAACACAAACGGCGGTAACTATGAGTATTCCTTAGGCACCAACGGCCTTGGCCTTTGCGCCACACAGTACGCTTCCGAATATATGGAAGCGGAAGTTCATACGGGTGGGTTCCGTTATACTCTCAATTTCAAAAAAGGCAAACCCGACGGCGAAATGCAAAAGGAGCCCTATTCCAAGCGCGATACCGGTACGCGAATCAAGTGGAGACCCGATTTGGAAGTGTTCACCGATATTGATGTTTCACTGGAGTATTTTCAGGATATGATGAAGCACCAGTCCGTGGTGAATGCGGGTGTTAAATTTATCCTTAAAAACCAAACCGGGAAATCCTTTGAAACATTTGAGTATTATTATGAAAAAGGTATAGAAGATTATCTTGCGGAAGCGTTAGGGGACAATGGCCTTACCTCCATCCAGTCATGGCGCAATGAGGCTGAGTGCCGTGACCGCGACGACCTTCCTACCTACCGTTTAAAGACCAATATGGTTGTCGCTTTCTCAAATAAGATTCAAATCAAGGAATTTTATCATAACTCCAGTTTTTTGGAAAACGGAGGTTCTCCCGAAAAGGCCACACGAAACGCCTTTGTTTCTCAAATTGATTCTTACCTGAAATCCAGCGGTAAATATCAAAAGACGGATTCAAAAATTACATTTCAGGATATAGAAGATTGTTTGGATATTGTGATATCCTCATTCTCCACCCAGACCAGTTATGAGAACCAGACCAAAAAAGCAATCAACAACAAGGGAATTCAAGAGGCAATGACCGCTTTTATCAAGCATTCTCTTGAGGTCTATTTCATAGAAAATCCTTTGGATGCCGATAAAATCGGCAATCAGGTGCTCATCAACATGCGTTCCCGCGTGAAAGCGGAGAAAACTCGCCTGAATGTGAAAGAGAACCTGATTCAGAATGTCAATAATCTGACCAACCGCATTCAAAAATTCGTGGATTGCCGCAGCAAGGATGCCAATGAACGCGAATTGTTCATAGTGGAGGGCGATTCCGCATTGGGTGCCTGTAAGCAATCCCGCAACGCGGATTTTCAGGCTATTATGCCCGTTCGCGGTAAAATCCTGAATTGTTTAAAATGCGAATATGACCGCATTTTCAAGAGTGATGTTATCACAGATTTAATTAAGGTAATCGGCTGCGGTGTTGAAATCAAATCCAAGCCAAAATCCGGCAAGGATATGGTTTCCTTCAATATGGATTTGCTCCGGTGGAGTAAAATCATTATCTGTACCGATGCCGATGTGGACGGATTCCATATCCGCACCCTGATTCTCACCATGATTTACCGTTTGATGCCCAGGCTGATTGACGAGGGCAAGGTGTTTATAGCCGAATCTCCTCTTTATGAAATTACCTGCGGTGACGAAACATGGTTTGCCTACACCGAAAAAGAAAAGTCCGATGTGCTTGATACAATCGGCACAAAAAAATATACCATTCAGCGTTCCAAAGGTCTTGGCGAAAACGACCCGGACATGATGTCCCTTACCACCATGAATCCCACCACGCGGCGCCTGATTCAAATTGACCCTGCCATGGCGGAGCAGACTGCCGAAATGTTCGATTTGCTCATGGGTGAGAATTTGGAAGGCCGTAAGGACTACATCGTCCAGAACGGCAGCAAATATATTGATTTAACGGATGTATCCTGATGACAAGGAGTGAAGAATATGGCTAAAAAATCAAAAATAGATGTGACAAGCTCCTTGCGTGAACTGGATGCAAAAACTCATATTTTCGGTGCAGGGGATGTGGTGAATCAGCAGATTACCGATACCATCGAAACCAATTTCATGCCCTATGCCATGAGTATTATCTTATCCCGTGCCATTCCCGAAATTGACGGTTTCAAGCCTTCTCACCGCAAAATTCTTTATACCATGTTCAAGATGGGATTGCTGCAGGGTGCCCGCGCCAAATCTGCCAAAATCGTTGGTCAGGTAATGAGTCTTAACCCTCACGGTGATGCCGCCATTTATGACACCATGGTTCGTCTTTCAAGAGGTTATGACGCACTGCTGCACCCTTATGTGGATTCCAAGGGTAACTTCGGTAAGGCGTATTCCCGCGATATGATGTGGGCCGCCTCCCGTTACACCGAGGCTAAGCTTGAAAAAATCTGCACAGAGCTTTTCTGCGACATTGATAAAGACACCGTGGATATGGTGGATAACTTCGACAACACCATGAAGGAGCCTGCTTTGCTGCCTGTTACTTACCCTACGGTTCTTGTTAACGCCAATGCCGGTATTGCTGCAGGTATGGCAAGCTCCATCTGTTCCTTCAATCTTGAGGAAGTGTGTAAAACCACCATCGAATTGCTGAAAAACCCCAAGCACGATGTGGCGGATACTCTGCTGGCTCCCGATTTTTCCGGCGGCGGTCTTCTTGTTTATGACCGGGATGCCATTTCCAAAATTTATGAAACCGGTCGCGGCGGGTTCAAAGTACGCGCCCGTTATCGCTTCGATAAAGCAAACAGCTGCATAGAAATTACCGAGATTCCTCCCACCACCACCTCAGAAGCTATTATCGATAAGGTGATTGAAAAGGTAAAAGGCGGCTCACTCAAAGAAATCAGCGATATCCGTGATGAAACCGATTTGAGCGGTTTAAAAATTGCCATTGATGTAAAGCGCGGCACCGACCCCGACAAGCTGATGACTAAGCTGTACGCCTCCACTCCGCTGCAGGATACTTTTTCCTGCAACTTCAATGTGCTTATCAAAGGTGTGCCCATGGTTCTTGGTGCCCGGGATTTGCTGCTGCAATGGATTGACTTTCGCACCGACTGTGTTCGCCGCAGAACTGCCTATGAACTCAACCGTGCCAAAGAAAAACTCCATTTACTCAAAGGCCTTGAAAAAATCCTGCTGGATATTGACAAAGCCATCAAAATCATTCGCGGTACCGAAGAAGAAAGCGAAGTGGTGCCCAACCTCATGATTGGCTTCCGCATCGATAAAATCCAGGCAGAATATGTTGCCGAAATTAAACTGCGCCACCTGAATAAAGAATACATTCTCAAGCGTTTGCGGGATATTGAAAAACTGGAAGAATTGATAGCCGACCGTGAGGATGTGCTGAACAATCCCAAACGAGTAAAGCAAATTATCATCTTTGAACTGAAAGAGGTAATCAAAAAATACGCCGTTCCCCGCAAAACCGAAGTTATCTATTCGGCCGATATTGAGGAGCAGGACGAGGAAGAGGCCGTTCCCGATTATCCCGTTACTCTTTTCTTCACAAAGGAAGGCTATTTCAAAAAAATCACGCCTCAGTCCCTGCGCATGAGTGCCGTTCACAAGCTTAAAGAAGGGGACGAAATCGTTCAGACCCTTGAAACCACAAATGCCATGGATTTGCTGTTTTTTACCGATAAACAGCAGGTTTATAAAGCAAAGGCCAACTTCTTTGCCGACACCAAAGCCAGTGCCATGGGCGACTATGTGCCTGCAAAACTGGAGATGGAGCCGGATGAAAATGCCGTATTTATGGCAGTAACCGATAAATACAACGGTTACATGATGTTCTTCTTTGAAAACGGCAAGGTTGCCAAGGTTGACCTGTCATCCTATGAAACCAAAACCAACCGCAAAAAGCTGATTAAAGCTTATTCCGATAAAGCGCCTCTGGCAGCCATGATGCAGATACCCGAGGACAAAGAACTTGTTTTGATTTCCTCTGCCGGCAGACATCTGCTTATCAATACTGCCGTAATTGCCTCCAAAACGACCAAAGACACCATTGGCGTTGCGGTTATGACATTGAAGAAAGGTCAAAAGCTGATGACGGCCCGGGAAATGACGGAGGGAGAATTTGCAAAGCCTTACCGTTATAAGGCCAAGAATCTTCCTGCTGCCGGTGCGCTGCTCAGCAGTGAGGACAGCGGCGAGCAGTTAACCCTTGATACATAAAGGATTTGCGAAGATTGTTTTTGGGTATTCCCTGCAAAAAATATTAAAAAACTCTTGCAATCCGTAATTGTTTATGGTAATATCACATGGTACGAAATTGAACTGGAGGTCTTTTGACTTATGAATTGGTATGAAATCGTTATTGGTGTAGTTCTTTTGCTCCTCTCCCTTGCCACCATCGCTATCGTTCTTATGCAGGAGAGCAGAAGTGCAGGCCTTTCCGGTGCTATCGCCGGCGGTGCCGATACTTTCCTTGGCAAGAACAAAGGTAAATCCGTTGATGAAAAACTTGTTAAGATTACCAAGATTTTCACTGTTGTTTTCTTTATCTTAACGCTTATTTCCGCTCTCATCGTTCTTTTCTTCTAAACAAAGCATCCATTTGGCAGGTGACAGAAAATGTCACCTGCCTTTTTTACTCTCCGAAAAATCTTCTCAACTGTGCTAACGCTTTCTTCTCGATTCTTGAAACATACGACCGGGAAATACCGAGTTTTTCTGCTGCCTCCTTTTGCGTTAAAGGTTCTTTTCCGTTCAAACCGTATCGCATGATTATGATATCCCGTTCTCTTTTGTCTTTCAGTCTGTTAACAAATCCCTGTATTTTTCCTGTTTTCATTTGCATATCAATATCATCCGCAATAGTATCCTCAACCGGAATCACATCCATCAATGTCAGTGGATTCCCCTCGGAGTCTTTTTCAATCGGATCATCCATGGAAACTTCCTGATTTGTTTTCTTTTGCGCTCGAAAATACATCAGAATTTCATTTTCAATACAGCGGGAGGCATAGGTTGCAAGCCTGATATTCCTTTCCGGTTGAAAAGTATCTATTCCTTTAATAAGTCCAATCGTTCCTATGCTGATCAAATCATCCTGCTCTGCATAGGTCGGGTAGTATTTTTTGACAATGTGCGCCACCAACCGCAGGTTATGTTCAATCAGTTTGTTTCTGGCATTGGCGGAACCATTTTTCATCTCTGCTAAAAAACGCTGTTCTTCTTTTGCGGGGAGGGGAGAGGGAAATGAACCGCACGGCTGCAAGTGCAGGGCAAAAAACAAAAATCCATTTGAAAACAATTCGGTCAATAAAGCGAACAAATTAACATCTCCTCTGCGTATATTTAATAATTTAATAAAAAATGAATCTTGAAATAAAAGACATTCGGAGGTATAATGTTGTGGAAAATGGGTGAGAATGTATTTTGCAGTACATATTTTTTATTCGCCCGGTATATTTTTTATCTTCAATCATTATTCGTAAACAGATTTTGTTTCTTTTTTGGCGGAGGTAACGCATGGCAAATACCAAAAAGAAAAAACTGAATAGGAAGGGCAAAGTTGTATTTGTTGTAGCAAGCATTCTTTGCATCTGTATTCTCACCGGTCTTGCCGTTGCCGGTTATGTTGTTATTGATGTTATCAAAACCGCAAACGGTGACCCGATTATTGACCTTGAAGATTACAAAGAGAATCAGGGCCAGACTTCGTTTATCTACTATTACGAAGATAATGACCCTGCCAAGCCCGTGGAATGGATGCGCCTGCATGCAGAGGAAAACCGTATCTGGGTTAATATTAACGATATTTCCCCCAACATGGTAACGGCTTTTGTAGGCTTGGAGGATAAACGTTTTTATTCCCACAACGGTGTTGACTGGATTCGCACCATGGGCACTGCCAAATACGGCTTCAGCCAGGGCGGTTCCACCATTACGCAGCAGCTTGTAAAAAACATAACCAATGAGAAAGAGGTAACTTTTGTCCGTAAATTCAACGAGATTGAAACTGCGTTGAATATGGAGAAGAATTACAACAAAAACACCATTCTTGAAGCTTATCTTAACACCGTATATCTTGGCAGCGGCTGCTACGGTGTAAAGACGGCAGCTGAGACCTATTTCGGAAAAGATATCAAAGATATCAATCTGGCAGAAGCCTGCTGTATTGCCTCCATCACAAAAGCGCCATACGGTTATAATCCGCTCTATAATCCCGATGCCAACAAAGAAAGACGGGAATACTGCCTCAAATCCCTTTATGAGCAAGGTACCATTACTCTGGCTGAATATCAGGATGCTTTGAATTATCATCTTATTTTTACAAACAGCCCCGATTATGTTCCCAGCGAAGAAATGCAGGAGCGAAGAGAAAAAGAAGATAAGCAGGAAACAGCCTGGAGCTGGTATGTGGATTACCTTCTGAACTGTGTGATTGATGATTTGCAGGAGGAATACGGTTACAACGAGCGGCAGGCATCCAGCGAAATCTATTACGGCGGCCTTAAAATCTATGCTGCCGTTGATATGGATATTCAAAAGCAACTGGAGTATTGCTACAAAAACTATATCGCTTTTGATAATGACGAAGTACAAAGCGCCATGACCATCATGGATTACAGCGGCCGCGTTGTGGCCATTGTGGGCGGTGCCGGTGAAAAGACCGAAAACCGCAGCCTTGTGCGCGCTTCCGATTCTCCCAGACCGCCCGGATCAACCATTAAACCCATTGCGTGCTATTCTCCTTTGCTGGATTTAAAACAGATTACTTTCTCCTCTAAGGAGAAGGATTATGCTTTTGCACGCAACGGCAGTATGTGGCCTCACAATGTTGATAAAACATTGGGAACCGGCGGCAATGTAACCATGCAGGTAGCTGTTGCCGAATCCAAAAACACCGTTCCCGCCCGCCTGATTCGTGACAAGCTTTCTATCGAAACCTCTTTTGATTATCTGAAAAATCACTTCATGTTAGGCCATCTGGATAATACGAAAGATAAAGATTTGGGCCCCCTGACTCTTGGTTCTTTAACCAACGGCGCAACTACCGTGGAAATGGCATCCGCCTACGCATCCTTCGGTAACGGCGGCAAATACTACAAGCCTTACGCCTACTTTAAAGTTACCAACAGCTCCGGTACAAAAACGATTCTTGATAACACAGAACCCTCCTGGTCACAGGCCATCAGCCCCGAGGCCAGTGATATCATGTGCGAGCTGCTCCAGACCGTACCCACCAGTTATTACGGCGACTGTGAAGTGCTTCGCAAGTTCCCCATCATGGCCAAAACCGGTACAACAAGCGATGATAAGGACAGATGGTTCTGCGCCGGCACACCTCATTATGTAGGCGCTGTGTGGTACGGTTATGATATTCCCCGCACTCTGAACGCCAGCATCAACCCCGCAGGTAAAATCTTCTTTAATGTATTTAACCGGATTCACAGAGGGCTTAATTCCGATGTAGCCTTCCCGAAAACGGCAAAAACCATTGAGAAGAGTTATTGTACCGTTACGGGTAAATTGGCCGGTTCGGGCTGCTATTCCACCGCAAAAGGATGGTATGATACCTCCAATTTGCCGGATACCTGCACCTATTGCTCCGGTTCACACAGCAGCTCCGACGGTGAATCATCCCGCAAAAAAGCAGTTGATGATGTTGTGGATGCTGCCGTTGATATTATTGACTATATTTTAGAGTAAACTTTTACAGCGGAATTTCGGCTATTGCATGGAATTCCGCTGTCATTTTATGAAACGGATTGATTGTTCGATGATTATTTTATCTGTTGACCGCGGCGATGTCCGCACCGGCCTTGCCGTATGTGATAAATTTGAAATGCTCGCTTCTCCCGTAACCGTTATACAGGAAACGGATGCCGATTCCCTTGCCGCAAAAATATCTGTTTTTGCCAAAGAACAAAAGGCAGAGGCAATCGTTGTGGGGCTTCCCAAAAACATGGACGGTACCGAAGGCGAAAGCGCCTGTAAATGCCGAGATTTGGCACAAAAATTATCAGAATGCACCGAATTACCCGTAGAACTCAGGGACGAACGCCTTACCACCGTAAGCGCCCATAATGCGCTGAATGTAACAAATGTGCGCGGTAAAAAGCGAAAAGCGGTAGTGGATGCCGTGGCCGCCGTAATGATTTTACAGGAATATCTGGATTACCGTAAGTTAAAGGGACTGTCATAAAATATAAATCAGCATTTTGCAGCATAGAATGATATTGTTCATTTGCCAAAAGTGCAGGGGACAGTATCCTATATTTCGGGGTGATTATTCTGAAAATCTATGCTACCGCAAAACCAAAGGGGGATTTTTTAGCTGCAATTTTCTGTGTTCTGCTTTCGTTTCTGATTATTGCAGTTACTGTATTATGCACCCCTAAAATCGTAAACACGACAGCATCTTTAAAAGAGAGTACCCCCGTAGTCATTGTGGATGCCGGGCACGGCGGCATAGACGGCGGTGCCGTAGCTCCGGACGGAACGCAGGAAAAAGATATCAATTTAAAAATAGCAAAAAATCTTTGTAATATTCTAACACTGTCCGGGATCAAAGTCATTCCCGTTCGCACAGAGGATATTTCCATCCACGATGAATCCGCTAAAACCATACGGCAAAAGAAGATTTCCGATATTCACAACCGATTGGCGTTGACCGAACAAACACCGAACTGTATTTTAGTCAGCATTCATCAGAACATATATCAAAGCAGTTCTGCCAAAGGAACGCAGGTTTTCTACTCCCGAAACGCCCAAAACAGTGCTGTGTTGGCAAAATACATTCAGAATTCGGTTGTTTCTCTGCTTCAACCCGATAATCATCGGATGACGAAAGAAGCGGGTTCCGATATTTATTTGTTGTATCAAACAAAAGTGCCTGCAGTGATGGTGGAATGCGGTTTCTTATCTAATCCGGCAGATTTATCCGAATTGAAAACAGAGAAATATCAAAGTCGGATAGCCTTTGCAGTATATAGCGGAATCACTCAATATATTAACTCATCGGAGGGATAACAGTATGCCCGCAAAATCAAAAAATGTATTTGTTTGCAGCGAATGCGGCTATGAAAGCGCCAAATGGTTTGGCTGCTGCCCCGGCTGCGGCGAATGGAATACCATGACGGAGGAAATCCGCGCAGCCGCACCCAAGGCTCAAATCGGCTGGGTAACCGGCAGCGGGCGTGCAACCGCTTTATCCATTGAAGAAATACCCGCCGAAGAAGGCGTGCGTTTTCAAACAGGATTTGCCGAACTGGACCGTGTTTTAGGCGGCGGTCTGGTAAACGGCTCTCTTGTTTTGCTGAGCGGCGACCCGGGCATAGGTAAATCAACCATTTTGCTTCAGATTTGTCAAAGGCTTGGCGAGACTCTGCGTATTTTGTATGTGACCGGTGAGGAATCCGCCCAGCAGATAAAGCTCCGGGCAAAACGCCTGGGTGTAACCACAAATAATCTTTTGATTATGTGCGAAAACAACGTGCAAAGCATTACGGAATACATTCAGCAGAACAAGCCCGATACCGTGATTGTGGATTCCATTCAAACCATGAGCATTCCAGAAATCAGTTCCTCTACAGGCAGCGTTACCCAGGTTCGTGAATCAACAGCTGCCTTTATGCGCTGCGCAAAATCGCTGAATATTCCCACCATTATCGTTGGCCATGTTAACAAAGACGGCAATATTGCAGGCCCCAAGGTATTGGAGCATATCGTGGACTGTGTGCTGTATTTCGAGGGCGAAAGACACTTATCTTACCGCATTTTAAGAGCAGTCAAAAACCGTTACGGCTCCACCAATGAAATCGGCGTTTTTGAAATGATGGACAAGGGTCTTCGCGAAGTACCGAATCCTTCTTTGATGCTGATTTCGGGCAAACCGAAAAACACATCGGGAACATGCGTTACCTGTGTTATGGAAGGCAGCAGACCCATCCTTGCCGAGGTACAGGGTCTGGTTTCCAATTCAAACTACGGTAATCCCAGGCGCATGAGTAACGGTTTTGATTATAACAGAATGTCCATGCTGTTGGCTGTACTTGAAAAGCGCGCCGGATTCGCCTTCGGCACCTGCGATGCCTATGTGAACATTGTCGGCGGGCTAAAGCTGGAAGAACCGGCAACGGATTTGTCGGTAGCTCTGGCCTTGATATCCAGTTTAAAAGATACACCCATTCGGGATGACACCATCGTATTCGGCGAAATCGGTCTTGGCGGCGAGCTGCGCTCCATATCCTGCTGCGAACAGCGCCTTCGTGAAGCGGAACGCCTCGGCTTTAAGCGCTGCATCATACCGAAACATAACTTTAAAACCATATCCGATACCTTTGCCGGTGATATCGAAATTGTGGGTGCGCGTAACATAAACGAAGCGTTTACAGCGGCTACTGTATGATGAAATTACTGAATTCGCCAAACATTCCTTCCTCGGTTGTGAGATTGGCTGCAGTGGCCGAATCAGCAGGGGAGTGTACAAAAAAATTAAAGGAAATCGGCGTTGATGTTCTGCCCGTGCCGCCAATAAGAGAATTCCGCACGTCTGTCAAAGATCACGCCGATTTACAAATTTTGCCTTTTTCTGAGAAATCAATATTTCTTACCGAACATATGTTTTCTTTGCTTTCTTTGAAGATTGCAGAAGCAAAACTGCAAACGGAAGATTTTGATACAAAATTATTAAAAACATCACTGAATGAAGAATATCCCGCTGATGTTCCGTTAAATGCTGTGGTAATCGGTAAATATCTGCTTTGCAATCCAAAGACGATATCCGCATCCGTATCAGAAGCTTCCGAGCAAGCCGGATTAATGATGATTCCCGTAAAACAAGGCTACACGAAGTGTTCCGTATGCATTTTAAATGAAAACGCCATAATCACCGACGATATCGGCATTTATCAATCCGCTCAGTTTTTTCTGAACGATGTAACATACGTTCCGAAAAATTCTATTCGATTGAAAGGGTTCGATTACGGCTTCATCGGCGGCGCAACAGGGCTGATTGATAAAAATGTATTGGCGGTAAACGGCAGCATAGATAGTCATGAAGGCCATAACAATATCATTGACGCTTTGGCAAGAAATAATATCAAAGCAATAGAACTGCATCAGGGCCCGATGGAAGATATCGGCAGCATTATTCCCATATTTGAGAAATAAAGGTTCTTCTCCCGGTTTTTAACAATAAAATCGGGATTTCGCTCCCCTATTTGATACAAAACAATTATTTTGTATCATTACTTTTTGATTCTTTGGCAGCAGCTTAATCCGGTTCTTCCCCTGCCTGGCTTCGAACAGCATCGCCCGAGTGCCGGAAAGAACGTAAGTAAGCAGTGAAAAAAAGAGAATTCTGACGAACATATTTAAACCAATGTAAATCCGTCTCGGCACAAATATCGACAAGCCGGCTGTATTCAGTAATGGAATTGTCAACGATGAATTCCCGAATTTTCAATGACATATCGTCAATATCTTTGTTCGACAATTCATAATAATCCTTGTAATCAAATCCATTGTAAAAACGAATTTCGTCTAAACGATACTGCGCTTTTTCGGGATGGTCCAAATGAACAAGATAACGTGCTTCACCTCTTGCGGTTTTTACTTGGGAAGGGTGTGCTTTAGCGTGTAGAGGTTCGACGAAATCTTCAATCACCTGCTGCTCTGTTTTATTCGCACCGGTTCCGTAATCTACAAATAAATGATAATGAGGTTTTTTGTAGTCCCCTGCCCTATGCTCCGGATTTTCCGCTTCATCAAGTAAAGTCCACATATCCATATTATGACAAGGAGAAAGAGCACACGGTACTTTTGTCTGCTCAATTACATCTTGCCAGTATACAGGCAAAGAATCAGGGTATAGAATTACTTCCCATATTCCAGTCCTTGAGCCCATAAAAATGCCTCCCAAATGTTTAATGTCCAATGTCTCCCTTGGGGGGTATGCCGTAGATTACCCCCCAAGGGGATTTTCCGCCTGCGGGCGGGATCCGCGCCGCGGCGGCGCGGGGTCTGCAGATAAAGATGGCCGGATGGTCGAGAAGGGAAGAAGCTTCTT
The DNA here is from genome assembly GCA_045599985.1 of Acutalibacteraceae bacterium. Taxonomy (GTDB): domain Bacteria; phylum Bacillota; class Clostridia; order Oscillospirales; family Acutalibacteraceae; genus CAG-177. The sequence goes on from JAZRWZ010000250.1 coordinate 17,367, forward strand.
CGGCCCGCATCGAAAATTGATATCCGACCAACTTCGGCAGCTGCGAGGCCTTGCCAATCAGCCTTGCAGGCTGGCGGGCCACGCCGCTCTGGAACAGCGCTGCCGTTAAAATCTGCCCGAGCATCAGCAGCTGCGCAGAATCTGACCGAGTTCGGCAGAAAACTGCCGAATCATATCTAACTTGAGCCGTGCAGTATAAAGCTCAAGAATCAAATCTGAATCGGCTTTTCTGCTCCAGCCGAGATATTGCAACTGAAGATACTGCTCCTCAAGAAATTTGTCCTTGTTAAACAGATATTCATAAATCATGATGATTTTTCGCTCATTAGGATCCATAAAACACCTCACCGTGCGCTTCATCGGCAGACGGTAGCAGGGTCCCCACGGCTGAAAACAGCCGTATCCCCTGCTGCCGTCAGCCGAAAATTGCATAAGTATCATAAATTTTGGCCTTCTTTCGATTGAACCTAAAAATCTGACTGCTGCACTTCGATCTTACCGGATACCAGTACTCAACCTTCATAAAAACCCCTCCGGCGAAAAGATTAAGTAGGAAACCAAAGGTTTTAAAGTTCTTGATGCTGCGGAACTTGAATTCCGTTTCAATAAAGGAACGTATTTGACGGTCAATAAGACGGTCATTCTGTGAGATAAGTACAACATTAAACCCAAGTTTTCGGTGCTGCTGGAAGAAAACAATCCACTTCATGCGGTCATCTCTGCCCCATTCACGTGAGTTAAACAGAGTGCTGCACTCATCAATAAAGATTGTCGTTTGATTCTCCCGACCTTTTTTGTGATGCAGCTCCGCAAAATTCAGAAGATAATCAACGGTAAGCTTATTATTCGGAACGTATTCAAATACGCCGATAGAGTGACGCCCGAAATAACCTAAATCAATAGGAAAGTTTGCAATAACACCTTTTTTAAGCTTCAGCAGCTTAATAACTTCATAGGCAGCATACAAACTTTTGCCGGAACCGGGAGTTCCCGAATACAAACTAATCAATAGCCTTCACCCACCTAAGTAACAAACTCCAAAGGTAATACACGGCAACAGCAGATAACCATACGGCCATAGAAGATAACATATAACTTACAGGTAAAACCCAGTTAAGGTACCGCAGATATTTATATATTTCCGTTGTAACTGCCAACCGTTGAAACGGCGAATCAGGAAAAACACTGAAAATTTTTTCAAAAAGATCGTTCAGCAGATCGCCGAGCTGAGAGAAAAAACTGGATACAGCTCCGGACCAATCCATAAGATCACCTACTTCCATACAATCTTTTTCGTGAGATAAATTAAAAGAACAGTCCAAATGGCAGCAAGGAACCACTTAACAACCGTTGCTACCGTATCAAACCGATTCAGATCAAGATGCAGCGTCTCATCAATTCCAAGCTCCGGAAAAGAAAACGGATAATCAAAAGCCGGAATCTCCGCAGGAGCATTCATAATACTGATGGCGTTATATAAGTCCCACGGAATACAGAACGGAAACTTAGATAGCAAGAGCTTCGGCAGCTGCAGCTTGTTTGCAGTTTCATCCGGAGTGGCTGGAATCACGTCAGGCCTATCCGGTGATACATCCGGAATTACAGATTCAGGGAAAGATTCAACCACGACATCATTGGATAGAACTTCAGTATAAGGAGCTACATCGGTTACCTCTTTAGTGCGGTAAGTATCGGCAACATCATCGTTAGGAATCGAAATAGTATTATCACCGGAAAGAGTAACGTCAAGCGGAACAGCAATGGTCTGTCCATCCGTCAATGTACTCGGCACAGCATCAATACTTGCATCGGGCAAGTACCGAGAATCAGGATCGCACGTTATAGGAGTACCGTCTGAAGGTAGTACAACATCACCACCAAGAGCGGTAAAATCACCGATTAGCTTACCATCAGCAAGACAAGTAGAAACATAATGCAATAAAGAAGTAAAATTATTGGTTATATTATAATTACCAAACCTCACGTTACCATTTTTATACGATAAAGAATAACTTATATCATTATAAACAACATCCCGAATTGGGAATCCTACTTCTTTACATTGATAATAAACTTCAGAGGTTGACCAAGGAGCGTTGCTTACCCAAGAACCTACATTAAGAGATTGAAGGGTATCTGCAGTAGAAGAAGCAATACCTGTAAAATAAGCATCATTTGCCAATCGCATATAAAGAGTAAAACGATAAGCTGTAGGGTGAGTTATGTTAACGCTACAAAGACTATTACCCAACCGAAAAGATATAATATCATTAACACGGGGATAGGGACCATAATATACAGGATGATTTAAATCAAAAACAGGATAAGTAGTTGGAACGGTAAAAGACGTTGAACCGTCAGCAAGAAAATTAGTTGTAACCCAATTCATAATAGAATTCCATGCAGCTGACCCATAAGTGGCCACCACTGCCCCGGCTCCGCTTGCAAGATAACGAGCATCCATAAATTTATCCTGAATAGTTGAATCCATCTGATTCCATATCTCAGTAATTGCCGTATTATACCCGGCATTATCTGCCGAAGTCAGAGCAACACCCGATGCGAGCAACACAGCTGCAACGGTAGCAAGTGTTACAGCCGTGCCGGTTGCCGTGATCGCAAACCCTGATGCCGGAATACACGGCAGCAATGCCAACACAAAACAAAGAAAAACAGCCGTACACCGTTTCGCTTTTTCCATTTAATCACCTCCAAAGGAAAAGCCCCTGCCGAGTGGATGCAGCAGGGGCACAGAACGAAGCGGAGAACATTATTTTGCGATGGACTTGAAGAAGCGGATGCCGAGCTTGATAGCCAGGAAAGTAGCAACAATGCCCAGGGCGATGGGAAGAGCGGTGGTAACGTAATCCATTACGTTATCGGATACAGAGGTAAGACCAGTCTCAAGAGCAGTCTTCAGAGCATCAGAACCACCAGTTACTTCCTCGGTCAGGAACATAGGACTAAGACCCATAGTAGTATCTCCTTTCTTAAGATTTGAAAAATTCAAGTATAGAGCGAAGCGCATAACCGATTAAAGAGAAGAAAGTATATAGCGCAAACCCTGTACCAATTCCTTTGATAAAGAAATCCATAGTATCACCATTTCCAAAAACTGAAAGCTTTTGCAACGGCAATACCGATGAGAACGGAAACGCCGAAAGCAATTATTACGAGATAATCATCTGAATTGTTATCCGGTTCCTGATACTCAACAAACACTATTGATGTTTCCGGCTCCGGAGTCGTCTGTGATGGGCTTGTACTTTGCGGTACTGTATCCGTCAAAGATTCTGTGCTTGATTCGGTTAACAGCTCGGAAGAACCTTCTGCGACGACGATACAATATTCGAATGATAGCAACAACACAAAAGAGCAGACGAAAATTATCAAACGTTTCATTCATCATCAATCTCCACGGCCTTAATATCGTAAGGAACGGCCCGATTTTGGAAGCCGAGCCCAAATTCTACAGATACCGGGCAAGGGATTGCCGGAAAAGATGCGTCTGCAATAGTAACACCGGAAATCCAAAAGCTTTGAATTGAAATACCGTCACGCCAACCCTGCTCTCCGCAGGCTCCCTGCGGCATACCAAGCACCACGTTTACTCCGGTGCACTGGGTTCCATCTTTCTTTTTGTAGCTGCGATTCTGATAGCCGAGTAAAGTACAGTTCATGTTTTTTCCTCCTAAGTAAAGAAAAGTAAGTATACAACATTTATGTTGTAATTCAATCCTACAACACATCTGTTCAGAAGTCAACAACAAATTTATTGTAAATGATAATATTTTTCTGGAGGTGAAGATATGTACTACAATGAAAAAATTGCATGGATAAGAGATTGCAGATCATTAACGCAAAAAGAAGTTGCTGACTATTTAGGAATAAGACAACAACAATATGCAAGATATGAAAAGGGAATAAACGAGATGCCGATGAAATATTTACATGACATATGCCAAATACTAAATATTTCAGCAGATTACATTTGCGGAAACACAGATAGAGAATTACCGCTGCCAAAAAAGTAAACCCCCTTTTCAGGGAGTTTTGTAATTTTATACATAAAA
>JAZRWZ010000251.1:0-3097 GCA_045599985.1 Acutalibacteraceae bacterium
CTGATGCTGTGCGGCTTTTTCCTCTCCTTCATCGGGGATTTGCTGCTGCACCGGGACAAAGGCATGCCCAAATTTGTGGTGGGCGGCGTGGTTTTTCTGGCGGCGCATGTCTGCTTCATTATTGCCTATATTTCCACCGCCGGGCTGCTGTTCCCCGGTCAGCCCTTCATGACCAGGGGGCAGATGGTTGCCCTCGCCCTTTTGTGGGCGGCCGTTGTGGGAATGTTTGCGGCGTTTAAACCGAACTTCAAAAAACTGGCTCCCGTTATTTTTCTGTATGCCGCCGTGCTGATGTTCATGGTGGTAAAGGCCGGGTACCTCGGCTTTTTGGCAGTCAAAGCCCGGCTCCCCAACGCCGCGGCCTCCCTTGTGCTGCTGGCAGGCGGTGCGGGGCTGTTTGCCCTTTCCGATTCCGTTCTGGGTGTCAGCTTTTTCACCAAGCCCACCCACGGCAAAAAATCTGCCAACGTGATTCTGTACTACTGCGGTCAGGTGATGCTGGCGCTGTCCCTGGCATTCATTTGTGTCGGGTAACATATTCATTCTGTAAAAGCGAAAAAGCGATGTTTCAGCCCAAAAACGGGTGAAGCATCGCTTCTTTTTTTGCAGGATTAAGGAAGATTTTCTCCTCTTTTATTATTCCGAAACGGTGGTTTCCTCCACCTCTTCCAGATAATCGGCGCTGACCCAGCCGGTGGTGTTGTTGTAGGCGGCAAAGGCCCAGCCGTCCTTGATTTGTGCCACGTTAATGCGGGAACCGTTGGGAATTTTCACCAGAATCTCGGCGGCGCTGTCGCCCTCGGCGCGCATGTTCAGGGGGCTGCCGCCGGTAGACACCCGGTACACACCCTTGCCTGCCGTGCCCACACCTTCGGGATTGGTATGGCTGACTGCCGCATTCTCCGGCACACCTGCCAAAGCAAGAACACCCCACTTGCCGTCCTTCTGAGCAACAAATTTGCCGTTTTCGCCGGGGAAGATGACGGTGTAGTCATAATCCACAACCATCTTGCCCTCTTTATCTATGATACCCATTTTTCCGTTTTTGAGCACAGGGGCCAGACCCTGGGCAAAACCGAAACAGTAATCAACGCCCTCCACGGTGAAATCGCCCACGGAATCAAAGCAGAACGGGGTAGCGGCTTCGCCGCTCTCATTGATAAAGCCCCATTTGCCCTCCTGCTTCACAGCACCCATACCGTCGGCAAAATCCAGTGCCTGCGCATATTGGGTGGGAATCACCAGCTCCAGACTTTGGTTCACATAGCCGTAGGCGCCTAAGGTGCTGTTGGGCACGGCATACAGCCCATCTCCCAGCATCAGTTCGCCAAAGGAAATGGGGGCGGGATTTTCGCCGAACCATGTGAGAGCACCGCTTTTTTCATCCCAACGGGCGGAGGAGGTATCCTTCTCGGCACCCTGATATTGCTTGATATCCACCCGCTGCTCGGCCACAATCACGGTTTTGGGATAGGGCTCGCCCAAGGGGGTGGCGGTGTAAACCACGTTGTGCCAGCCACCGTTGCGCACCACGGAGAAATCGGAATACAGGGGCTTGGTCAGAGGGTCGCCCTCATAATTCATAAGGCCCTTGGCGTTGTTCTCATTGGTGAATACCAGCAAACCGTCTGCCAGATATTTGATGGAGGAATAGCCATCCATACCCTCGGCGGAAAAAGCGGATTCGCAGTAATATTTGGAATGGGTTTCTTTGGCGTTGGCCGAATGCTCACGAATCATTTTCACGGCAAAAAAGCTGCCGACGGCAAGGGCTGCCAGCACCAGAATGAATACCACCGGCTTCAGGCCTTTGCCGGGTTCCTTTTTGCCTGCATAAAAACTGTTTTTTCTTGCCATAGTGTACTCCTTTATCTGCTGTCGCGATTCATTTCCCCACGGCATACATATTTTCGCAGGGAACAGATATACTACTATTATACCTGTTCAGTATAGCATATCCGACCTCTCAAAACAATTAAATTTTGTTAATTTTTGGGTTGACAAACCCGAAAGAGTTTGTTATAATCCATAAAGCAATCGCGGATGTAGCTCATCTGGTAGAGCGCCACCTTGCCAAGGTGGAGGTAGCGAGTTCGAGCCTCGTCATCCGCTCCAGTTAAAAGCACGCAGTAGCGTGCTTTTTTTATCACACCAACATGGTTTCGGAATCCGGCACCGTTCCTTTCCCGCCGCTTGATTACATATTACATATCATTTCGGGGTTCAGCGCAGTTGGGCGAACCGCCGAAGCGCCGCCGGTGGCGGATAAAGCGAGGCGGTGAGGTGACAAAACAAGGAGCAATGCGAAGCGCTTCAAGCGAGCAGAGCGACTATGTTTTGGAGGGAAGCGCACCTGCTTTCCGGTATTATCAATAACAATATTTCGGGGTGTAGCGCAGTTGGGCGAACCGCCGAAGCGCCGCCGGTGGCGGATAAAGCGAGGCGGTGAGGTGACAAAACAAGGAGCAATGCGAAGCGCTTCAAGCGAGCAGGGCGACTATGTTTTGGAGGGAAGCGCACCTGCTTTCCGGTATTATCAATAACAATATTTCGGGGTGTAGCGCAGTTGGTAGCGCGCCTGCTTTGGGAGCAGGATGCCGCAGGTTCAAGTCCTGTCACTCCGACCAAAAAGCCAAGGTTTTGCCTTGGCTTTTGTCTTTCTGCTGCGGCATCCTGCGACCAAAGCAGTTTTTCTTTCTGTCGGGGTCCCCGGAAAGACGAAGTCTTTTTGGGGAAAAGGACGAGGTACGGAGCGAGTGAGCGTTTCGCAAAGCGACACGCGAACGATACGAAGTCACCGAGGACGCGCCGCAGGTTCAAGTCCTGTCACTCCGACCATATCGAGTATTCATAACACAAGTGAATACTCGATTTTCTTTTTGTCAGGCAATGATTCATATATAGTTTTGTTTATGTAACCGAGCAGGCTGTTGACCTGCTCTTTTTTGTTTGCAGAAAATCCCGAATAATGTCCCGCACTCATCTTTGCGGTATATTTCCCGTCTGATTTTGTCTCAAAATCTTGAAATACATAAAGTATTACTGCGATTTTTCGACTTCATCATACGAAAAATCTCCTCGCAAATCTGAGCACTTG
>JAZRWZ010000252.1:0-1283 GCA_045599985.1 Acutalibacteraceae bacterium
CCTCCCCTCACCACCCACAAAGGCACCTATCATGTTACAACCACCAAACCCAAGCCCACCTCTTCCACCAAATCTCACTTTACCACCACCCAAAGGGTGACCGGTTCCGTTTTAAGCTGGGTACAGAATGCCAAAAACGGCAACGCCTCTTTCAGAGCGACGGCACCCGACGGCGATGACGGTGCTGTTGCGGTAGGCACGGCAGTGAGCAGCTCTACCTCTGCCATCATTTCCAAGTTTGACAATAAGGGCAAAGTGAAGTGGATAAAAACCGTTTCCGGCAACAATTCCACCAACTTTGAGGATGTAACCGTATTGGCAGACGGCAGTATTATTGCCATAGGCAACTCCGCAGCCACTACCTTTAACGGTGTCACTGTTACACCCATGGCCAACCCCGGAAGAGATAATACCTATAACTGTCTTATCGTAAAATACTCCCCCAAGGGCGATGTGAAATGGGCCAAGAAATTCGGCGGCAGCGGATTTGATTACGTTTCCTCCGTTGCCGTTGCCAAGGACGGCGGGCTGCTGCTGGGCGGCCACACCACCTCCACAGACGGGTTCTTTGCCGGCGTGAAAACCGATCTGCCCGCCAATGGCCACACCACAGCCTACGTGATTAAGTTTAATGATTCCGAGTTATCCAAGATAACCTGGGCAAAATACAAAACCTCCACCAAGCACTGCAGTGTGGAAGACATTGTTGTCAACAGTGCCGGTGATATTCTCACAGCCACCGATGTCAGAAAAGCCGACGGTGATTTTACCGGTATCCCCGATGCCAATATCGGCGGTTTCAAAACGCTGATTTCCAAATACCCCGCCAACGGCGGCAATGCTTTGTTCAATACCTTCATCACCAGCTCCGACAAAGCAATGTTCAGCAAAATACCCGACTCGGCAGACGGCGGCTGCATCATCGCCGGTGAATACACCGCCAAAGCACCCAACTTAGAGGATGACGGCCGGGCGGGCACCTTCTCCGATGTGTTCAACGGCGGCAACGCCGGCTCCGGTGACGGTGCCATCATCAAGATTGATTCCAACGGCAAAGTGGCCTGGAAAACCATGATGATCGGCTTTGGTGTTGATTATATTACCGATATTGTTGCCACCCCCACCGGGTATGCCGTTTCCGGCTATTCAAACTCCACCAACCGTGATTTTGCCAATATGACGGGCTACGGCGATTACGACTGCTTTGTTGTGTGCTTCAACAAACTGGGTACCAAGCAGAACTTTATCGCCTTTGGCGGTTCCGAAACCGATATGCTCCACGG
>JAZRWZ010000253.1:0-1940 GCA_045599985.1 Acutalibacteraceae bacterium
ACCGGGAGGCCCTGATAGAAGGCGTTATCGACGGCACTGTTGATATGATTGCCACCGACCACGCCCCTCATTCCGCCGAGGAAAAGGGAAAAGGCCTTGAAAAAAGCGCCATGGGCGTTGTGGGGTTGGAATGCGCCTTCCCCGTTCTTTACACCAAGCTTGTCAAACCCGGCATCATCACCCTCGAAAAGCTGATACAAATGATGAGCACGGCACCCCGCCGCCGCTTTCAGTTGGGGTGCGAGCTTGAAATCGGCGCCCCTGCCGACTTCACCGTGTTTGATTTGAACCGGGAATACATCATTGACCCTGCCGAATTTTTAAGCATGGGCAAGGCCACCCCCTTCGCCGGGGAGAAAGTATCCGGCCGCTGCCTGCGCACCGTTTACGGCGGCAATACCGTTTGGGAGGAAACCGAATGAAAGAGATAAAAGCGATTTTAACCGTGCAGTCAAACCGTCTGATTGCCAAAAACACCTATGAAATGGTGCTGTCCGGCTCCACCGCTGCCCTCACCTGCCCCGGCCAGTTCATCAATATTCAACTGGACGGTTTCTTCCTTCGCCGCCCCATTTCGGTGTGCGACTGGAATGAAAACACTCTCACCATCATCTATAAAGCCGTGGGTCACGGCACCGAATACATGGCCACCATGCAGGCAGGCCAAAAACTGGATGTGCTCATGGGTCTTGGCAACGGTTTCGATACCGCCAAAAGCGGCCAGAAGCCTCTGCTCATCGGCGGCGGCGCGGGGGTTCCCCCCATGTTCGCGCTGGGCAAAGCGCTGAAGGCACAGGGCAAGCAGCCCGTTGCCGTTCTGGGCTTCAACACGGCAGAGGAAGTCTTTTATGTGAATGAATTTGAACAAGCCGGCATTCCGGTGCTGGTTTCCACCGCCGACGGCAGCGTGGGCACCAAGGGCTTCGTCACCGATATTATCAGGGATTTGCCGGATTACAGCTATTTCTACACCTGTGGCCCAGAACCCATGTTAAAGGCCGTTTACAACACCGCCGTCACAAGCGGGCAAATGAGTTTTGAGGAGCGCATGGGCTGCGGCTTCGGTGCCTGCATGGGCTGCTCCTGCAAAACCAAATACGGCAACAAGCGCATCTGCAAAGACGGCCCCGTGCTGGAGAAGGAGGAAGTCATATGGTAAACACCCAAGTGAATCTGTGCGGGCTGCAGCTGGATAATCCCGTGATTCCCGCCAGCGGCACCTTCGGCTTCGGCTACGAATTTGCCGAGCTTTACGACATCAACATTCTCGGCTCCATCTCATTAAAGGGCACCACCCGTGAGCCCCGCTTCGGCAATCCCACGCCCCGTATTGCCGAGTGCCCGGACGGCATGATAAATTCCGTTGGCCTGCAAAACCCCGGTGTGGATGCGGTCATCGGGGAGGAGCTCCCCAAGCTTGCCAAGTGCTTTTGCAAGCCCGCCATTGCCAACATCAGCGGTTTTTCCGTGGAGGAATACGCCCACAACTGTGCCCTGATAGATAAAGAACCTCAAATCGGGATTATCGAGGTCAATGTCAGCTGTCCCAATGTGCACAACGGCGGCATGAGCTTCGGCACAAGCCCCGAGGCGGCAGCGGAGGTCACCCGGGCGGTCAAGTCGGTTACCACCAAGCCCGTTTTCATCAAACTGACCCCCAATGTGACCGATATCGTCAGCGTTGCCGTGGCCTGCGAGGAGGCCGGAGCCGACGGTTTAAGCCTCATCAACACCCTGCTCGGCATGCGCATCAACCTGAAAAACAAAAAGCCCGTCATCGCCAACAAAATGGGCGGCTTCTCCGGCCATGCCATTCTGCCCGTTGCCCTGCGCGCCGTGTATCAGGTGTATGAGGCGGTCAACATTCCTCTCATCGGCATGGGCGGCATTTCCAACGCCGAAGAGGTCATTGAGATGATGCTGGCCGGTGCCACGGCCGT
>JAZRWZ010000254.1:0-6921 GCA_045599985.1 Acutalibacteraceae bacterium
TTGGGGATATTCAGCGCTTCAAAGCAGTTGTAATCGTCGGTGATTTCGTAGTAATCCTCCACGGCAAAGCCCATGGTGCGGAAGATTTCCTCCACCTCGCGCTGCACAAGGGTGATGGGATGGTAAGAACCGGCTTTCATATCCATGGGCATGGATTCGTCGTAGCTCTCGGCGGCGGAAACCTGACGCTCCTCCTCCGCTTTCACAAGCTGCTCGGTTCTCTTCTGAATCTCGGCCTCAATCTGCTGCTTGAGAATGTTGATTAACTGACCGGCCTCTTTCTTTTTCTCGTTGGGGATGTTGCGCAATTCGCTCATCAAATCGGCAACAAGGCCTTTTTTGCCCAAAAATTCGATGCGCAGCTGCTCCAAATCCCTGGGCGAACCGGCCGCATCGGCTTTTTCGTTGAACAATGCTTTGATTTTTTCGGTTTTTTCTAACATAACACTTAACCTCCACAAAAAAATAACGCCCTCATCCCAAACCGAAGGGACGAAGACGGACTCCGCGGTACCACCCTGCTTTTCGCGCCAAAGGCACGAACGCTTTCGGGGCCGAATAACGGCGGCCTGCCGTTGAAGCCTACTTGGAAAAATCCGTTCAGCCTCACCGCTGACGGGTGAACTTCTGCCACAGAATACACAAGCCCGCTCACAGCCAACGGCGTGCTCTCTCTGCGTGGATTCTTTGCGGCGTACTCTCCCGCTGCTGCAAATTTGCATTTGCCTTTCGCGTTTACACCATATCGTGTGAAAGTGTAACACACCGTAACCGCATTTTCAAGTATATTATGAAAAAAATCTTTAATAATACAAACCATTGTGGTATAGTAGGAGCAGAACCATCCATTTTCTGTTGAAGGAGCCGATACCATGTTTGTTCTGAAAGCCGAAAACATGAAAAAAGCGGAAGCCGCCTGCGTGGCGCGGGAGGGTATTGATTACCTCACCCTCATGAAGCGTGCCGGGCAGGCCTGCGCCGCCGAAATACTGCAGGTAACCGAATTCAAGCACGCCCTTGTCTTATGCGGCAAGGGCAAAAACGGAGGCGACGGTTTTGTGATTGCCCGCCACCTTGCCGCTGCCGGCCGTCAGGTGACGGTGCTGCTTGTGAACGGCGAGCCGAAAGCGGAGGATGCCGTCACCTGCTTTAATGAACTGGATACCGAAGCCGTGAACATTCTGCAATATGACGGCAATCCCGTCAACACGATTGTGGCCGCCGGCAATTTTGATTTGATTGTGGACTGCATTTTCGGCACGGGCTTTAAAGGACTGCTGGAGGAGAAAACCGCCATGCTCACTGCCACCCTCAAAGCCATGCACATCCGTGCCGTTGCCGTAGATGTGCCGAGCGGCGTGGATTGCGACAATGCCACCGCAGACCCCAACGGGCTGCATTCGGAATTGACCCTTGCCATTGCCGCCGTGAAGCCTGCCCACATTCAGTACCCCACCCGGGAACTGTGCGGCAAAACCGTGATTGCCGACATCGGCATTACGGATGAGGATATCGAAGCCTCCGGGCCCGATACCGTTATTTATGCGGGCAAGGAGGAGGTCAATATGGTGCTTCCCCGCCGACCCGTTTTTGCCAACAAGGGCACCTTCGGCCATGTGCTCAACGTCTGCGGCAGCATGCGGATGCAGGGTGCCGCCGTGCTGGCTGCCAAGGGAGCGCTGCGCATGGGCGCGGGGCTTGTAAGCGCGGCCTTTCCCGAAAAGGCATACCCCGCCGTTGCCTCCAAGCTGACCGAAAGCCTGCTGCTCCCCCTGCCCTGCGATGAAAAGGGATTTTTCGCTGACGGTGCATTTGAGGAAATCGAAGCCCGCCTCTCCAAGGCCACCGCTCTGCTTTTGGGCTGCGGCATGGGGCTGACGGAATACACCAAAAGCCTTGTATACCGCTTGCTGGATTGCACAACGGTGCCCACGGTGATTGATGCGGACGGCATAAATGCGCTGGCGCTGAATATAGATAAACTGAAAGCAGTAAAGGCCCCCGTCATTCTGACCCCTCACCCCGGTGAAATGAGCCGCTTAACGGGACTTTCCATTCGTGAAATATTGAATAATACGGCAGATGTTGCGTATGAATATGCAAATAAGTATGGCGTGACCGTTATGCTGAAAACCGCCGAAACCGTGGTCTGCTCCCCCGACCGCCCCATATACAGAAACACCACGGGCAACAACATTCTGTCAAAAGGCGGCAGCGGCGATTTGCTGGCGGGCATGCCCGTTTCCCTGTTGGCTCAGGGCCTGCCTCCCTTTGAGGCCGCCACCGCTGCCTGCTACCTGCACGGTCTGGCTGCCGACCGCAGCCGTCAGATGTTTGCCCCGGCGGTTCTGCCCGGCGATCTGGCCGACAATCTGCCCACACTGCTTTCGGATTATCAGGGATAACATATCCCACCGAAGGTGATTGCATGAAGCGTTTTACATCCGTTATTTCCATTGTCATACTGCTGATTACGGCGGGTTGTGCTCCCCTGACCGACGGTTCGGGGGAGCCGCCCGCTTTTGCTTCTCCATTTGAGGGAACCGTCACCGTTACCGGCCCCGACACTTCTCTGACTGCCCGGGTGAATTACACCCCCGGCAGCAGCCTGCAAATGACGGTGACCGCCCCTGCGGGGTTAAAAGGAATCACTTATGAATATTGCCGGGGCAAGGGTACGGCATGGGTGGAAGGGTCGGAAAAAGTGCCCGTAACAGGTGGCGCTCTCGTTATTCAACTCGGGCAGCTGTTTGAAAGTGCCGGAGCCCTTTCTCCCTTGCAGAACAACGGTGAATGGCTTTTCAAAGCCGAAAACGGCACCCTTACGGTTGACGAAAACGGCAGACCCCTGCGCTTTGAATTAAAGGACGAAACATACCGGGGCACATTCACCCAATCCCCCCCGTCACGATATACTGAGAACGGTGAAGGCGCGAAATAACGCCCTTGCTGCCATGGAAATTCATGCGGCACGAATTCTTCTTTTGTTTGTTTAATATCGCTGCACATGGCCAACAATAGTGATGCAAACAAAAATACAGGAGTGATTCCGCATGCACGTGAAAAGGGGAGAAATCTATTACGCCGATTTAAGCCCGGTGGTGGGCTCCGAGCAGGGCGGCACACGCCCCGTGCTGATTGTGCAGAACGATGTGGGCAACAAATTCAGCCCCACCGTGATTGCCGCCGCCATTACAAGCCAGCGGTTCAAAACCGATTTACCTACACACATTCAGGTCAATGCCGTGGGCAGCGGCCTGGCCAAAGATTCCATTGTGCTGCTGGAGCAGGTGCGCACCCTCGATAAACGCCGCCTCAAGGAGCGCATGGGCACCCTCAACACGGCGGATATGGGCCGGGTGAACCGCGCGCTGTCCGTGAGTCTTGGCATTGATATTCAGGAAACGCAATAGAACATTTTTACGAATTATCCGGCAAAGCAATACTCTCATTCCCGGGAAAAGCATTCCGCTTTTTCCGGGAATTTTTATGTATAAATATACATTACCGCGCCCCGTATTCATCCATATTCAATTCGTCAATATCGACAAGAATCGCCCCCATGATTTTGTATGCTGTGTGAATTGCTACGATTGTGCATAACCTGCCCCGCACAACTTGACTTCCACAACATGATGATGTAAAATAAACTATCTTTAAATATAGCAGAGTTATGCTCTGTTCAGGAGGATGTCACATGAAGAAAATCACCATAGCCGATGTCACCCTGCGCGCTTCCGCTCTGGAAAGCAGCGCCGCCTTGAGTTTCCGCGAGAAGCTGGAGGCCGCCAAGCTGCTTGACAAGCTCGGGGTCGATATCATCGAAGCCGCTCCCATCCGTGACGAAAAAGTGGATACCCTTGTTCTGCGCACCCTATGCCCCCTCCTAAACACAAGCATTCTCTCCTGCCCCACAGGCCTGACCGTTGAAGGCGTTCACACCGCCTGGGATGCCATCCGCAACGCCGCGCGCCCCCGCCTGCTGGTTTCCGCTCCCGTTTCCGCCGTGCAGATGGAATACATCTGCCGCAAAAAGCCCGCCAAAATGCTTGAGACCGTGGCTGCTATCGTAAAGGAGGCCGCCTCCCTTTGCGGCGATGTGGAATTTGCCGCCGAGGATGCCACCCGCTGTGACCCCGCTTTTTTGCGTGATATCATCACTGCCGCTCTCGATGCTGGTGCCAGGACCGTGACCCTTTGCGACACCTGCGGCACCATGCTTCCCTATGAGTTTGCGGCATTGGTCAAGGATGTTCTTGATGCGGTACCCGCCCTTAAAAACGCCGTGCTCAGCGTAGAGTGCAGCAACGCCATGGATATGGCCACTGCCTGCGCCTTTGCCTGCATCCGTGAGGGTGCCCTGCAAATCAAAACAAGCATCGGCAGCAAGGGTTCCCCCGCCACCGATGTTATGGCAAAAGCCATTGCCGTGAAGGGTGCAAGCGAGGATATCTCCTGCGGTATCAACACCATGGCCCTCAGCCAGATTATTCCCGAAATCACCCGCATGACCACCGTGGGTGCCTCTTCCGTATTTTCCGCTGCCGCTCCCGCCTTCTCCCGCTCCGGCAGCACCATTCTTGACAAAAACGCCTCCGCCGCCGATGTGGGCCGCGCCGTTTCCGACCTCGGCTACGACCTTGGCGAGGAGGATTTGATGAAGGTTTACGATGCCTTCCAGGAGGTTGCCGCAACCAAAAAAGTGGATGCCCGCGTTCTGGATTCCATTATTGCCGAATGTGCCATTCAGGTGCCTCCCACCTTTAAGGTTCACACCTATGTGATAAACAGCGGCAACACCATCACCTCCACCGCCAACATCGTGCTGGAGAAAAACGGCACCTTCCTGCAGGGCGTGGATGTGGGTGACGGCCCCATTGATGCCGCTTTGAGAACCCTTGAGCAAATCATCGGTTACCACTACGAACTGGACGATATGCAGATTCGCTCCGATGCCCCCGGCAGAGGCGCTCTCGGCACCACCCTTGTGAAGATTCGCTATGAGGGCAAGCTGTATTCCGGCAAAAGCACCTCCAACAGCATTATCGGTGCCACCATTTACGCCTATATCAACGCAATCAACAAAATCGTTTATGAGGAGAAATAAAGTATGAAGCTTTCCTTTTCCACCAACGGCTGGCGGGGTCAAAGCTTTCGGGATTTTATAGCCATGGCCGCAGAGTTGGGCTTTGACGGCATTGAACCCCACGATATATTAGGTTCCTCCATGGTCAACGCAGCGGACGATTTTTCCATCGGCCGTCTGGAATCCACCATGCGCAAGCTTGAGAAAAAGAACCTGTGCATCCCCTGCATTGATGCCCTTTGTGACATTGCGGATGCGGATGCCATGGACGAAAGCTGCGAGGAAATCAAGGCAATCGTCAGCTGCGCCCGCGTTCTGAAGTGCCCCTATGTGCGCATTCACGCCTCCGCCAACCTTTCCGACAACAGGCAGGAGATTGAAACCGTCATTTCCGTAATAGGCCGCGTACTCAACGATGCCAGAGATGCAGGAGTCACCCTGCTCATAGAAACCACAGGCATTTTTGCCGACACCGCCCGTCTGCGCGACATTCTGAATGTTTTCGCCAGCGACAATCTGGGTGCGCTGTGGGATTTCAATCATCCCTACCGCATCTGCGGCGAAGAACCCGAAAAAACAATCGAAAATCTGGGCGCTTACGTAAAGCACGTTCACATCAAGGACTCCCGTCTGGTAAACGGCGAGGTACGCTACTGCATTCTGGGCGACGGCACCCTGCCTATCCGCCAGATGTTTGATGCCCTGAATTCCGTAGGCTACGGCGGATTCATCTCACTGGAATCCAAGCCCGACCTGATGGAGGATTTTACCGATATCAACATTGTGTTCCCCCACTTCATCAACTACATCAAAGTGTATGATGAGCCGGAGGAGGTACAGGGCCTGCAATGGAACCGTACCCACACAGGCCAGTATGTGTGGCCCAAATACGAGCTTATCAACAAAACCTTTTCTCAGGTTCTGGATACCATGGTGGATACCTTCCCCGACCAGTACGCTTTCAAATATCCCACTTTGGATTACACCCGCACCTACGCCCAGTTCCGGGACGATGTGGACACCTTCGCCCGCTCCCTGATAGCCATGGGCGTGAAGGCAGGCGATAAGGTTGCCGTGTGGGCCACCAATGTGCCCGCCTGGTTCATCAGCTTCTGGGCCACCACCAAAATCGGCGCCGTGCTGGTAACCGTGAATACCGACTACAAAATCCACGAAGCGGAATATCTGCTTCGCCAATCCGATACCCACACCCTTGTGATGATTCAGGGCGGCTTAAGCAACAACTACGGCGACATTATTGCCGAGCTCTGCCCCGAGCTGGAGGCCACCGTTCCCGGTGCCCCCCTTCACTCCCGCCGCCTGCCCTTCCTGCGCAATGTTATCACCGTGGGATTCCGTCAGACCGGGTGCATGACCTGGGAAGAGGCCATGTACAAGAGTGTTTCCGTTCCCATTGAGGAGGTTTACCGCCGTGCCGCTTTGGTAAAGCCCACCGATGTGGCCAATATGCAGTACACCTCCGGTACCACCGGCTTCCCCAAGGGCGTTATGTTAACCCACTACAATATTGTGAATGACGGCAAATGCATCGGTGACCGCATGGAGCTTTCCACTGCCGACCGCATGATGGTGCAGGTGCCCATGTTCCACTGCTTCGGCATGGTGCTCACCATGACAAGCATCATGACCCACGGCGGCACCCTTTGCCCCCTGCCGTATTTCTCCGCAAAATCCAGCCTTGCCTGCATCAATCAGGAGCGCATCACCTGCTTCAACGGCGTTCCCACCATGTTCATCGCGATGTTCAGCCACGCGGATTTCAAAAAGACCGACTTCTCCCACATCCGCACGGGCATCATGGCGGGAGCCAACTG
>JAZRWZ010000255.1:0-3116 GCA_045599985.1 Acutalibacteraceae bacterium
CTGCTGTTTATCGGCAGCGGGGCCTACATCCTCGGCGCACTGGTGTGCCGCATGGGTATAAAAAGGCCCTGCCTGCACCCGGTTTTTCACCTGATTGTGCTGGCAGGGAGCCTGATTCACTTCTATGTGATTTACGCCTACATTCTGTAATACGATTTTTCGCCCGCGGGCGCTCTTGCAAAGGCAATGCAAAAGCCGCTCACGGGCGTTCTTTATTTTACTTTGACAGCATTACGCCGTTTTCCTTGATTTTGGTCATCTTGTTGCCCTTGACGAGATACACGTTTTCCGCAATCTCCATCAGAGGCTTGTCGTTAAAGGAATCCGTATACAGATTATCGATTTTCTGCCCGGGATAATGCTCGTGAAAAGCCTTTACTTTGTTTTCGCGGTAGCAGAAGCTGACCAGACGGCGGGTTTCCTGATCCACCTCGCTGCCGATGTAGTTCTTTACATTCAGGCGGCGGCAGACCTCCTCCAGCACAAAGTCAAGGCAGGCGGAGATAATCACATCATCCTCCTGATGGTGCGCAATGTAGAAGGGCTTGATTTTGTAGCTGTACTGATTCCAGAATTCAACGGTCAGAGCTTGCAGGTCGCCCAGCTTCTGACCGTAAGCCTCCACACGGGGGGAGTGCTTATCGATAATCTCCTGCAGGGGAAGCTTGGCAAGCTTATAATCGGCAAGCAGCTTTGCGCCCCAGGGGATGCCCTTGAGCAGAGAAGGGTCCCTTTTCAGGAAAAATTTGAATAAATCCACACCGCTTTCGCCGCGGTAAATCGTGTTGTCAAAATCGTAAACGTTCATGGTATTCTCCCGTTAGTATTTCAAGGCGAAAACCGCCCGGATGTGCATGAATATCGCTTTAAAGGCATATCGTGTTTTGCCTTATTTGATGTCAAGTATTTTTCCCAGCGTGCCGCCCAGAATGTTATCCTTGGCGGTCTGACTGATGTTAAGGCGTTTGATGCGGGCGATGTCGTACTGAATATCCTCAATGTCGTTATAGGGGAAATCCAGACCGAACAGGCTGCGTTCCTCGCCGGTCTGACGAATCACGGTTTCCAGCTCCTTGTCGCTCAGCGTCCAGCCGCCCTGCCCGTCACGGTCACCGATACTTGTCCAACCCGCAAACACACGGGGCTGGGTGCCGCCACGGGAATTGTTGCACATCACGGCCAACGCGTCACGGAAAAAGTGGTAGCCGCCGATATGCTCCAGACTGATGCGCAGGTTGGGGAAGTTCCACGCCACCTCATCATACAGAATGGGCAGATTATCCTTTAAGCGGTGCCAGTGCATGCCGCAGTGGAAGCTGATAAACAGCCCCTCCTCCTGCGCCTGCTCATATACCTGAAAGGCCTCGGGGCCGTCCACCTTGAATTCCTGATAGGGGGGATGCATCTTGATGCCCTTAAAGCCAAGCTCCGCAATCCGTTTGACCTGATCCTTCAGGTCGCCCCCGTCAAAATCCACCACACCGAAGCCGTAGATATCGGGGTCGTTCCTGATTTCTTCGGCAAGCCAGAGGTTGGGGTCAACGGGGAAATCGCTTTCGCGCAGTCTGTCGTGGAAGGGGGCAAAGGCCACGCATTTGTCGATGCCGCAGGCATCCATCATCTCTTTTAAATGATCCAGAGAGCCGCTTTCCCGCACTTCTTTGGGAAAAACATGGGCATGGTTGGCAATAATCATTTTTATTTTCCTCCGTTCTTAATCGGGTAATTCTTCACGCTCATAAGGGAATTCGCTGAACACCTCAAACTTTTTGCCGGCGCTCCACAGCCCGGGCATAATGCGGATGGCATAACCGCAGCCGGAGGGGCTGAGCCACTGGTGCATGGCCAATTCCGGCAGGCCGTAGGCGGCAAGCACCGCCATAATCATGCCGCCGTGGGTCACAATGGCGGCCTCACGGGTGCCGGTTTTCAGCAAACCGTCCACCACCTTTTCAAAGGCGGCGCAAACACGGGCGGCAAAATGGCTGTTGCTTTCGCCGTAGGGGGGCGCCACATCCTGCTCCCCTGCCAGCCAGGCGGCAAAGTCCTCGTTATCCTTCAGCTCCTCGGCGGTTTTATTCTCGAATTCACCGAAGTTGCACTCAATAAAATCCTCCATGATAATGGGCTTTACCCCGGGGTAAAGAATTTTCGCCGTTTCCACACAGCGGGCCAGAGGGCTGGAAAACACAGTTTCCACATAGGGGTAAACCAAATCCTCCTTCAGCTGCCCCAGCTGGGCACGCCCTTCCTCATTCAGGGGCACATCGGTGTGGCCCACATAGCGGCCCTCCAGATTCTCCTGCGTAAGGCCGTTGCGAATCAGATAGATGGTGTAAGATTTCATATTCTCTCCGTTTTTTATGATAAAAAATTGTTTTTTTCTTTTTCGGCACATACCAGGCGGCTTTTCCGTATTATAATGCCGATTATACAGATTGTATAATTTATTCCGCGGGAGGGATTTTTACGGAACGCACATTCTCCATTGTGATTACCGAGCTGCGCAAGGAAATCGGCATGAGCCAGAAGGAAGCCGCCCGGAAGTTGGGCATCTCGCAGGCTCTGCTTTCACACTACGAAAAAGGAATCCGTGAATGCGGGCAGGATTTTCTGCTGCGCGCCGCCGATTTTTACGGAGTGACCTGTGACTATCTGCTGGGCAGAAGCACCAGCAAAACCGGGTTTTATGAGGAATTCAGCGCCAAAAAGCCCCTGCCCGAGGACAACGAGCTCTCCGCCATGACGGCCTTCCGCGCGGCGGCCACCGTCAGAGAAAATCTTTCGGCGGAGGCGACCCGGGCCTTTGACATGTTTCTGGCCATGAACACCTATCTTGGTCTGGTCAACGCGGTGAAAGAGGGATACCTGCCCAAAAGCTGGGCCGAGGGGGATTTGTCCCGCTTTACACCGGCCATGGAAAACTACATGTTCTCACTGGTGTCACCGGGGCTGGAAACCAAGCCCTATGAGGGCAAGCTGGATAACGGCACGGAACCCCCGGCGTGTGTGCGCACCGTTGCCGAAAGCGTAACAAAATTCATGAAAAACATCTCAAAGGAATGTTATCCCTTCCTGTAAACCTCATGCAAAAGGGCTGTTGCAGTTGACTGCGG
>JAZRWZ010000256.1:0-28459 GCA_045599985.1 Acutalibacteraceae bacterium
ATCTGCTGAATCATCTCATGGATTGCGAGATTCTTTCGATGGCGAAGTTCCTCAAGTAGTAGTCCGAATGAAGTTTCATTTTCCTGCATATGAGAAAGTGCTGCCTTTGCAAAGCTGTTATTCTCCTCATTGATTTTTAAATGAATTTCTGCCAAATCCTCGTTGGTATACCCCACTAGTGGTGAAACTAAAACCGCAGCCATAGGAATATCCTGAAGAGGGTTATCTATCAAACGAAGAACATTCAATATCAAGGTTACCTCTGGTGCTGAAAAATAGCCTGTAGTGGAATTGACATGGGCCTTAATTCCATAGGACTGTAGAATTTCCTGAAAGATTGAGCCAGTAGTTTTAATGGAACGCATTAAGATGACAATATCTGAATTTCTGACAGGTCTGCGCGTTCCATCCTTCTCTGCTATGGTCATCTGCTCTTTTAACTCAAGAATGCGATGAGCAACTGCAATCGCCTCAACCTCATCACGCTTTGCATCGGCAAGTTCTTCTGATTCCTCCTTGAGCGATTTATAATCAGCAATCAGAACCTCTGCACAAGGCTCGTTCGTTTCCACATATTCCGCTGCTGCATTTAATCTTGCCGCATCATCATAAATAATTCCGCCAAGACTTTTATCCATCAGATTTTTAAAGATTACATTAGAAAATTCCAAAACCCCCTTGCGGCTTCGATAGTTTTGTGAAAGGTCTATTCTCTGCTGAGCGCTATCCTCCTTTGAAAAGGTTTCGTATTTTTCTACAAACAAATCAGGCTTTGCCATACGAAAGCGATAAATGCTCTGCTTGACATCGCCCACCATAAACAGATTGCTTCCGTTACGGGAAATCAGCCGGAACACCAGATCCTGCGCCTCATTCACATCCTGATATTCGTCAATCAGGATTTCGCGGAATTGCTCTGCCTGCTCCAAAGCGGTTTCGGAGGGCACCACTTTATCCCCCTGCCTGTCTGCCAGCAGACGGATGGCAAGGTGAAGGGTATCGTTAAAATCGGCTCCGTTCTCCTCCGTTTTCAGGCGGGAAAACTCCGCCTCAAAATCACGCACGGCACGGAACAGTGCGCTCAAAGCGGGCTGCAGGCGTTTCATATCCTCCCGGTGTTCTGCCGAATCGGCAGGGAAAAATGAAGCAATGCTTTCCTCTTTCACCAGTTCCTTAACCTCATTGCGCAGCTTCTGGAACAAGTCCTTTTCCTCGCTTTTGTAGCCGGTGGGGGCACGGGGCAGCGTAACAAAAACGGGAGGAACGAAAGCGTTTTTTACCTCATCCCAGCTTTTGTCGTGAAGAGCGGCCGAAAGGGCACGAATCTGCATGAGTTCATTATCGGCAACGGCGGTATAGGCCTGCGCCATCACCTCATCCCCGGCAATCACCTGCTTGGCACTTTCCAGCAGAGAAACGGCGTAATCCATCTGCTTTTGAAGGCTTTGCAGAATCTGCCGACCCCAAACGGTTTGGGTCAAATCCGCCGTGTCGGAAAAGGCGCTCTCCAGCCCGTCAAGCCACTCCCCGGGGAAGGGATAAGCCTGCGCCACGGTGTATATTTTTAAAATGGCCTCGGTCAGGGCGCTGTCATCCCGGGAATCACAAACTAAATCGCAAAGCTGACGAAAGCCCTCGCTGTTTTCCGCATAGGCCTTATCCAGCACGGTATTCAGGGCATCCGTGCGCAGAATCGTCAGGCGGTTTTCATCCAGCACGTTAAAATCCGGGGATACGCCCAAAACATGAAAGTTATCGCGCACAAGGTTGATGCAAAAGGAATCTATGGTGCAAATCTGTGCCAGCGGCAGCAGCATCTGCTGGCGGCGCAAATCCCCGTCGGCGGGGTTTTCGGTAATCTTTTCGGTAATGGCACCGGCAATTTTGCTTTTCATCTGCGCGGCGGCGGCCTTGGTAAAGGTTACCACCAACAGCTCCTCCACCGAGCAGGGGTCCTCCTTATCGGTCAGGCGGCGGATAACACGCTCCACCAGCACGGCCGTTTTGCCGGAGCCGGCAGCCGCACTCACAAGCATGGTGCCCCGGCGGCCGTCAATCGCCTTTTTCTGGTCGGATGTCCAGTTTCGTTCAGCCATTGTTTTCCGCCTCCCCGTCAAGCTCCTCCAACACCTCGTCCAGACTTCTGCTTTCGTAGACCCGTCTTTCCATGGTGTTCTCATAAAAGCAAACCGCTTTGTAGTCGCAGTATTTGCAAACATCCTCGTAGGCCTTCCCCGTCTTCACGGGAACAGCCTCAATCTGCCCCTCCTTGAGGGAATCCGCCATTTCGCACATCAGCTTTTCCACCCGCTTCATCAGGGCGGCAAGCTGTTTGACGGTAATCAAATCCCCGTGGATACCCTTTTTCTCGCTGTACTTCACGGGCACATAGATTTCCGTAACCTCTCTGTCCATGGCAATGGCAACCTTGCTCTCATTAAGAACAATGCCCTTCATTTTGCATTTTTTCAGCTTTTCCTGCTGTATTTTCTCATCGTCCGCATTGCGCTCCACGGAGACCGTAGGCGCTTTGGCGGGGTAATACAGCACACCCGCAGGAGTGATGGGGCCGTAGTATTCGCCCCCGTTTTTCCACAGGGCAAACAGATACACCAGCATCTGCATATTCAGCCCGTGCAGCACATCGGAAAGGACAAAATCCTTTCCGCCGGATTTATAGTCAATTACCCGCAGGTAGCTTTCGCCGTCTATCACCGCCGCATCCACACGATCAATGCTCCCCTGCACCTTCAGGGTGCCGCCGTCAGCAAGAGGCAGTTCGTATGCGGGAATCTTGCCCTCATCCCCGATGGCAAGTTCAAAATCCACCGGGCGAAAATCGCACACGGCAAATTCCTGCACCAGCCGCTCGGCTATATCGTTGACGGCCCCTGCCAGCAGGCGGTAATTGTGCATAAAGCGGGGCGTTTTGTCCTCACTGCCGCCGAGAAATTCATTCAGATATTCTTCCAGCAGGGCGGTAATCTCCCCCAACCGGTCCTGACGGCTCAGGGCAAGCAGGGAATCCCCCTTGAACCTGCGCAGCAGATTCTCCAGCACATAGTGGATAATCGTACCACGCTGCAGCACATCAATCTGCGCCGCCTTTTTCACCTTTGCCTTCATGCCGTATTCACAGAAATAGGCAAAATGGCACTTGTTGTATTTCTCGATGCGGGAGGCGGACAGCTTCATATTTTTGCCGAAGAGTTCCACCGCCGCGCCGGTATCGGCAATGCGGTAATCCCGGCCTTTGCCTGCCCGCTCCAAAGCGGCAAGCCGCCCCGCATAGGCAGGCTCCCCGCCAAAATATTCGCTCAGGGCACGGTACAGCAGGGAATCGGCATTTTTCTCCCGCGCCATCTGCTCAAAGGCTGTCTGGGGGCTTTCCACAAAGAACAGGCCGCTCTCCGCCGTGGTGTCACAGCGGCGGCACTTCGGGAAGCGGGAGCGAATCCTCGTCACCAGCTCGGAGGGCTCCGCCTCACTGCCCGCCGCGTCACGGGCCGGGTATGTAACAAACAGCAATTCCTTGGCGGCACAGAAGGAGGAATAGGCAATCAGCTTTTCCTCGGCCAGCTTGTATTCGCCGAAGGTCGCCAGTTCAATCTCTTTTTCCGCAAGCACTTTTCTGTCGCGGTCATTCAGGGCGGAGCCGCCCTCCGGCACCGCAGGGAACACCCCGTAATTGGCGCCCACAATAAAGACCACCTTGGGGCTCACCAAACGGATTCTGTCCGCGCTGCCCAGCACCACCTCATCAAGGCCCTGGGGGATGGTGCCGACGGTCTGGGTGCGCAGCATCAAATCAAACATATGCTCCCACCCGGCGGCGGAGAAATGTCTCTCCTCCATGGCACTTTCGAGGCAATCCAGCAGGTGCATCAGGGTGTTCCAAAGCTGCTCCTGCTCGTTGGCCTGCTCCGTTTCCCCCTGCGCTTTCAGCTCGATTGCCAGATTTTTCAGCCGCTCGGGCACGCCCGTCTTTTCCAGCAAAGCCAGTATTGCCGCGGCGGCCTCCGCGCCCGAAGCACCGTTCAGGCGGCGGTCAAAATTCTCCAAAGGCTGCAGGGCTTTTACCCGAAGGGCGTTGATACGCTCCAGTTCGGCTTTGTCTTCACTTTCCATGGCAAAGCCGAAGCCTCTGGGGTGAAAGTTCCATTCCTTGCGCCATTGATTCCCGTTTATCTGCCACAGATAGGTATAGTTCTCCAAATCCGCCGTTTCCTCATAACTCAAAGGGGTCAGCCCGGTTTTGAGAAAACGGAATATATTTTCGCTCTGGCAGCCGTGGGCGGCAATGGCCAAAGCCGATTGGGTAAATGCAATCAGCGGCGAGGCGGTCACGCTCTGGCGTTTATCCTCAAAAACGCTGACCCCGCATTTGGCCAAAGCGGCACGCAGCGGTGCCTCGTATTTATCCATATAGCGGGCAATCACGGCCATATCCCGGCAGCGGTAGCCCTTTTCACGCATCAGTTTTTTTGCCATGGCGGCCACATAGTCGCACTCGGCATACATATCCGGCGCGCTGCACAGGGTGATGGCGGGTGCCTCCTGCTCATAAACCGGGGCGGCCGGGTCAAACAGATTCTGCTCCAACGCTCCCAACTCCGGCACACGGTAGCGCACCATATCCTTGGGGAAGTTATTGAATTTGTTGCCCATGCTCAGATTCTGCGGCTTGATGATACCCACATTGTTTTTTCGGGCAAGGGCCTTCAGCCGTTTTTCCGTCACCTTGGTGTGGGCAAACAAATCGTCATCACGGCATTCGCCGGGCTTTTCCATGCACAGCGTCACATACACCGCCGCCGCATCCCGCAGCATGCACTCAATCACCCGCAGCTCCTGGGCGGTAAAGCCACGGAACGCATCAATAAACACCAGCTTGCCCGCAAAATAGTGGCTCTCCCGCAGCATGTCGCACAGGTAATCCATGGTATCCGCCGTGTCAAAATAGCCCCGGCTCTCCTCGGCGGCAAAGGCCTCCTCCACCAAAGCGATATCCCACAGCTTTCGCTGCAGGCGGCAGGGCTCCATATCCGCCGCAGCCTCACGAAGCCGTTCGGGAGTCACACAGCTCTGACGCAGCTCGTCATTCAGGGAGAGGAAGGATTGAATGATGGTGGGGCTTTTCACCTGCTTGCCGTAAAGCTGCAGTTTATCCTGCACGCTCTCCAGCGCAAGGCCCATCATGGCGGCACGGGATGCCTCATCCGCAGGGATTTTGCCTGCCGTATACTCCACCGGCACCAGTCTGTCCGCCAGCCGCGAAAAGCTGAGCACCGACACGGCGCCGAACTGCACCGGCCCCAGCTCCCGAAGCATCATGCGCTCGGTGGCAAAGGAGAATTGCTCGGGCACAATAAGGGTCATGTCCCGAATCCCGTTCCCCGCAAAGGCCTTGATGGTTTCGCGGATGTGGGTGGATTTGCCCGAACCGATGCGCCCCGTTATCAAATAAAGCATACCCTGCCTCCCGTCAATAATCACAGCTCTTTTTCATCAAAAACAAGCCGATGTTCGTAATGAATCCATAATCCTGTATATTATATCACATTCTCGCCGAAACCTCAACGAAAATCCCCTGCTGTTTTTTACGGTTTACATTTACTATGAAATATGGTATCTTTATATTAGTGCAAATTTTCCTCTTACGGGAATCACGCGAAAGGATCAGCAACATGAAAAAAGACAACATCGCCTACGCCAACAGCATTGTGCCCACAAAGCGCCAGATGGATTTCATGGATACGGAATTCTGCTCCCTGATTTATTACGGGATGAATACCTTTACCAACGCCGAGTGGGGCAACGGAAACGAGGACCCCGAGATATTTGAGCCCACCGCCGTAGATACCCGCCAATGGGCCAAGCTGACCAAGCTTTCGGGGATGAAGGGATTGATCCTGACCTGCAAGCATTATGACGGCTTCTGCCTTTGGCCCTCCGCCTACACCGACCATTCCGTGAAATATTCCAAGTGGGAAGACGGTGCGGGTGATGTAGTGAAGCGGTGCGCCGATTCCTGCCGCGAGGCCGGCATAAAATTCGGCATCTATTTTCCTTTGTGGGACAGGCACGATGCCCGCTACGGCACCGGTGAAGCCTATGACAAATTTGTGATGAATCAGTTGACCGAGCTGCTGACGCATTACGGCGACCTTTTCTGTGTCTGGCTTGACAATGAGTGTGACAGCTCCAAGGGCTTTCACGAGCAAAATTACAACTACACCGCCTATTTTGACCTGATTCGCCGCCTGCAGCCCAACGCCGCCATCTGCTATTGCGGCCCCGATATCCGCTGGGTGGGCAACCGCATGTGCGTTTGCCGCCCCTCCGAATGGAGTGTAGTGCCCTACTGGTACAGCGTGGAGGCCGTGGAGCAGGCCAAGGGCAAAAAAGACGTAACCAAAATTCCCCGCCGGGTGAATCCCGCCGCTTTGGATTTAGGCAGCCGCAAGGCCATCAAGGGCTGCAACAATCTTGTTTTTTACCCCGCCGTGGTGGATATCACCCTGCGCAAAAAATGCTTTTTCCACCCCGATGAGGAATACGCCCTGAAGCCCCTTTCCAAAATCGTGGACGGCTACTACGGCTCCGTGGGTGCCAACGCCTCCTTCGTGGTGGGTCTGGCCCCCGGCCCCGACGGCAAAATCGCCTCCAAGGATGTGGAAACCATGCTTTCCGTGGGTGCTCAGCTGGAAATTGATTTTAATGAGAATCTGGCAGAGGATTCCGTCATAAAGGATTCTCAGCATTCGGACAATGCCCACGCCGGTCAGATGGCTCTGTCCCACGATCCGGAGGAATACTGGCACTCCGGCCCCAACCCCGACGGTGCGGAGCTGATTCTTGATTTGGGCGACGAATACGATATTGACAAAATCGTTCTCAAGGAACACATCGCCACGGGCCAGCAGGTCGAGGCCTTCTCCGTGCATCTGCTTTGCGGCGAAAAATGGAAAAAGGTGGATGAGGGCACCGTCATCGGTCATAAACGCATCTGCCGTTTTAAGGAGCAGCGTGTGCGTTACATCAAGGTTGTGATTGAAAAAGCAAGAGAATTTGCCACAATCGAGAGTTTTGAGGCATACTGATACCGTAACCCAATAAAAAAAGCGGTGCTTTACCGCCCTTTCGGTACCTGCCGGGGCGTAAACACCGCTTGCTGTTTGATAACATTATTCCGTTATTCCCATTTGGCCCATTCCTCGGGGCAGTAACCCACCGTGGCCTGTTTCCCGTTTCGCACAATGGGCGTTTTGAAAAGCTCGCCGTATTCCAGCAGCTTTTCCTCCGCCGCCTCCCTGGTGATGTATTTCATATACTGCTTTTCGTAGGCCTTTGATTTCTCATTCACCAGCGCCTCCATGGAGCCCACGGCGGCCTTCACGCTGTTGTATTCCCCTTTGCTCAGGCTGCGTTGAGTCAGGTCAATAAACTGGAATTTGATATTCCGCTCCTTGAACCAGCGCTGGGCTTTTTTGGTGTCAAAGCATTTATTTAAACCGAAAATCTGAATATTCATCCTGTTTCTTCCTTTCCGGAGGTTTGATACTATGTTAATCAAAATCCCGCCCAATGTCAATACCGCAATCCTCGCCCTTCAGCAGGCGGGGTATGAGGCCTATGCCGTTGGCGGCGCCGTGCGCGACAGCCTGATGGGGCGCGAGGCGCACGACTGGGATGTGGCCACCTCCGCCCCCGCCAAAGAGACGGAGCGTGTGTTTGCCGACCGCCGGGTTATCGAAACGGGAATTCAGCACGGCACCGTTACCGTGCTGTTTGATAAAGAACCTTTGGAAATCACCACCTTCCGGGTAGACGGAAATTATACCGACAACCGCCACCCCGACTCCGTAACCTTTGCCAAAACCGTTGAGGCCGACCTTTCCCGCCGTGATTTCACCGTGAACGCCATGGCCTATAATGAGCGTGACGGCCTTGTGGATTCCTTCGGCGGCAGGGCGGATATTGAGGCGGGCATCATCCGCTGTGTGGGCGAACCGGACAAACGCTTTTCGGAGGATGCCCTGCGCATCATCCGCGGCCTGCGGTTTGCCGCCGTGCTGGGTTTTACCATTGAGCCCCGCACCGCCGAAAGCATCCTGAAAAACCGCGCCCTGCTCAACAATGTGGCGGTGGAGCGGATTACCGCCGAGCTTTCCCGTTTGCTGTGCGGAGAAAACGCAGGCACCGTTCTGCTGAATTTCGCCCCGGTATTTGAGGTGATTCTGCCCGAATTTGCCCCGTTATTCCGCGATTTGAGCGGCAATGCTCTTTCTGTTTTCGGCAAATCGGTTCCCGTATTTGAACACCGTCTGGCTGCCTTGGCGGCGGAGATGAGGCTGAACGGGGAAACCTGCCTTGCCCTGACCAAACGGCTGCGCCTTTCCAACAAAAGCAGTGAGCGGGTCTGCCGCCTGCTGCAGGATGGCTTTACGGATTTTTGCAGCCTGACCTTAGCGGAACAAAAGCATTTGCTTGCCCGCCGCAGTGAGGCTGATTTTCACGATTCCGTCGCTTTTCAGCAGGCTGTGCAGGAGCCCGAAAAGGCCGCCGCTGCCGCCGAAAAAGCCGATGCCATTTACCGAAGCGGCTGCTGTCTGTCCCTCGCCTCCCTCAAGGTAAACGGCAAGGATTTGCAGACTCTTTGCGGTGCGGAGGGAAAGACCATGGGACTTGTGCTCAACACCCTGCTGGAGGAGGTTTTATCGGAAACCCTTCCCAATGAGAAAAAGGTTTTGATTGAGAGGGCAAAAACCCTTCTGAATCGTTGCACATCATGAAGATTTCTGCTAATATAAAAAGCAGAAGCAAGAATAGGAGATACCGTTATGACAGAGATTGTAACCATAGAAAACGCCCGTGAATTTGATGAATTTGTAAAGCAGTGCCCCAAGGGCCACATGATGCAGAGCAGCGCCTGGGGCAAGGTAAAAAATAACTGGCAATGGCGCGGTGTCATCTGCCGGGACGAAAGCGGCACCATCAAAGGCGTTTGCGCCCTGCTGCTGCGGGATGTGCCCATGCTGCCCTGGAAGATGATGTACGCACCCCGCGGCCCCGTATGCGACCTGACCGATAAGGAAACAGTCACGGAGCTTCTTGCCGCCGCCCGCAAATACGGCGAGCAGAACAAGGCCTATGCCTTAACCATTGATACCGATACCCTCGTTTCCGACACGGCCTTTATTGATTTGCTCAAGAGTCAGGGCTTCACCTTCAAGGAGCACGGCACGGGATTCGATACCATCCAGTCCCGCTACATCTTCCGCCTGAATCTTGAAAACAAAACCGAGGATGACCTGCTGGCCTTCTTCCACCCCAAAACCCGCTATAACACCCGTCTGGCTGCCCGCAAGGGCGTAACGGTGGAGGTCAAGGGCATTGAGGCCTGCGAGGAATTCCACGACCTGATGGTTGTCACCGGCACCCGTGATAATTTTGCCACCCGCCCCGTAGAATATTTTAAACGGATTATGGAAGCCTTCGGTGACGATGCCCGCATCTATTTTGCCTACTATGAGGGCAAGGTGATTGCAGGGGCACTGGATGTTCACTTCGGCGACAAGGTGTGGTATGTGTACGGTGCCAGCTCCAACGAATACCGCAATGTTATGCCCAACTACCTTGTGCAGTGGGAAATGATAAAATGGGCCATGTCCGAGGGCTGCCGCTGGTATGATTTCCGCGGCGGTTATCCCGATGAAAACAATCCCCTCCACGGCATTTTCAAATTCAAAAAAGGCTTCTGCAACGACTATATGGAGCTGATGGGCGAGGCCGACCTCATTATCAACAAAACCGGCTTTGCAGCCGTGAATATGGCGCAAAAGATGCTCAAGCAAACCAAGGGCATCCGCGCCAAGCTCATCAACCGTAAATAATCTTTTTTCCATACAACAAAGGAGGTAACGCCATGTTTTGTACCAACTGCGGTTTCAAAGCAGACGACGGCGCCGGATTCTGTGAGAACTGCGGCGCCCCCCTCACCCCCGCCGCACCCAAAGCAGCCGAACCTGCCGTTCCCGAAACTGTTGAACCCGATTTCCGCCAAGCCGGGCAGGAACCTGCTGCAAACGGCGCTTTTCAACAGCCTTCTCAGCAGCCCGCCTGCGGGCAGGGCAGCTTCCCTCCTCCCGGTGAGCAGGGCTATACCGGCGGTTTTAATATGCCGCCCTATGTAGACTCCGTATGCCGACCCAAGGCCAAGGTGGATTTCGGTGAGGCCATCCGGATGTTTTTTACCCGCTACTTTGATTTTCAGGGCCGCTCCGTCAAAAGCGAATATTGGTGGATTGTGCTGTTCAACCTGATTGTGGGTATTATTCTGGGCTTCTGTACCGATAAGAATCACCCCCTCGCCGTGGGCAATATCGTTTCCTCCCTCTGGTCGTTGGCAACCCTGATTCCCAGCATTGCTCTGGGCGTGCGCCGTCTGCACGACTCCGACCGCTCCGGCTTCTGGCTGCTCATAACACTGGTGCCCTTCATCGGCTTTATCGTGCTGATTATTTTCATGCTTGCAAACAGCGGCCCGGATAACCAATACGGCCCCGCACCCGTTGATTACGATGCCGCACCCTTCCCCACCGATTCCGGCAGTTATTACGCCCCTCAGGGCCCCGATTACTGTCAGGCTCCCAATCCTCCCCGGGATTTCAATTCTCCGCAAGACCCCAACCCTCCGCAGAATCCCAACCCTCCGCAGGGCCCTTACGGCGAATAAGAAGCTGTCAACCGTTCTTTGGCATGAATGAAAGGAGAACACCATGAATTATGAAATCAAAGGCGGCAATTTTCCTGTCGTTATCTGTCACTTAGACCCCAACGAAACCGTTATCAGCGAGGGCGGCGGCATGAGCTGGATGTCCCCCAACATGCAGATGGAAACCACCGGCGGCGGTCTGGGCAAAATGTTCGGCCGCATGCTCACCCATGAAAGCATTTTTCAAAACAAGTACACCGCCAAAGGCGGCGTGGGCGAGATTGCCTTTGCCGGCAGCTTCCCCGGCAACATTGTGCCGGTTGAGATTATGCCCGGCAAAGAAACCGTTGTGCAGAAAAGCGCTTTCCTTGCCTCCACGGCAGGAGTTGACCTTTCCGTTTATTTCCAGAAGAAATTCGGCAGCGGCCTGTTCGGCGGCGAAGGCTTTGTGATGCAAAAGCTCTCCGGCAGCGGCACGGCCTTTATTGAGATTGACGGTGCCACCATTGAATATAACCTGCAGGCCGGCCAGCAAATCGTTGTGGATACCGGCCATGTTGTTATGATGGATGCCACCTGCCATATGGATGTGCAAACCGTAAAGGGAGTCAAAAACATCCTGTTCGGCGGTGAGGGCCTTTTCAACACCGTGGTATCGGGCCCCGGCAAGGTGATTCTGCAAACCATGCCCACCATCAAGCTGGCGCAGGCCCTGCTCCCCTACCTGCCCACCGCTGCTCCCTCCAAATAAGCCAAAAATGACGGAAGCGCCCTTCACCCGAAACGGTGAAGGGCGCTCTATTTTTTTCTCACGGATTTAAGTGCTTATATCGGGCACGGGATGCTTTTGTTACACATTCTCGCCCCAGATTTTTCTGAACCAGGCTATGCAAAGGTCAAACCAGCCCTCCATGTGGATGTTGTAATCCACAAGCTCTCTTGTGCTGTAGACCACATCGTTCGCCAAAGAGAAGCCGTGGTAGCCCTTGCCGTAAATGTGCATTTCAAAGTCAATGCCCGCCTTATCCAGCGCATCGGCATAGCGCAGGGAATTCTCAGTGGGAACGCAGCTGTCCTCGCGGCTGGAAACAATAAAGGTGGGCGGTGTTTTGTCATCCACTTCCTTGTCAATGCCGGGGATGGGGTCAGCCAGAATCTCACCCATTTTTTCCAGAATGCAGGGGTAGCAAAGCACGGCGGCAGTGGGACGGATGCGGCCCATGGCGGAGAGGGCGGCGGTCAGGTGCCCGCCGGCGGAAAAGCCGATGGCGGCAATGCGCTTGGTATCAATATGCCATTCCTCGGCGCGGTTGATAATGGTTTCCAAAGCCTCCTCCGCATCGTTGAGGGGACGGGGGAACTTGGCCCTGCCCTGCCCTATGGAGTAGCGCAGCACAAAGGTATTCCAGCCCTTGGCGGCAAAGGCGATGGCAATGGGCTCCGCCTCACGGTCGGAGCAGAATTTGTATGCGCCCCCGGGAATTACCAGCATGGCGGGGCGGCTGTGCCAGTTGGGCATCTCTTTGGAATCGTCCAAAATATAGGCAGCCAAGGTAACATCGGGGTTTGTCAGATTCAGCACTTCTGTTTTCATGGGGTTTTCTCCTTTTTCACAATATGGAATGCACAATCACCCGGCTGCGGAAAACCGCAGTCGGGTGAAAAAGTTTTATTTAACAAACAGCTTGAAGGTCTTGATTTCGAAGGGGTCAATCTCAAAGCTGAGCTTGCTCCCCTCATAGCCCTCAAAGGCAACATCCTCGCGCTCCAGAAGGTTACACTCGGCTGCTCTTGCGATTTCGGCAAAGAAGTCCGCATCCACCTTGGTGCGGCGGCCCGCTTTTTCTACAAAGCGGATGATGTAAGCATCCTCATCCTCGCACTTCTTCACGGCCTCAAGAGGCACGTTTTTGGCGGAAACGGAAATGAAGGAGCCCTTCACATCGCCCTTGGCATCGGCCTTCACATCCACAGCCACAAGAGGATTGTTGATTTCCAGACCTCTGGTTACGGTTTCGGCATCCTTCCAGCTGCCGGCATGGGGGTACAGGGAGTAGGTGAAGTAATGGTCACCGCGGTCGCTCTCGGGGTCGGGATTCATGGGCGCCTTGAGCAGGGTGATAATCATGCAGTTCTTGTTCACCTCATAGCCGTACTTGCAGTCGTTGAGAATGGAAAGGCCGTAACCGTCCTCACTCATATCAATAAAGTTGTGGGCAGAAACCTCAAACTTCGCCTTGTCATAGGGATTGTGGCGGTAGTTGGAGTTCTCGATGGTGGCATATGCGATATCGCGGGTGTACTTCTGCGCCTTGATATCCACATCAAAGCCAACCTTCAGCAGCTTCTCCTGCTCATGCCAGCTGATGAACGTATCAAAATCAATGCGGTCAAGCTCGTTATAGATGATGATATTCTGCTTGATGAAGGACTTGTTGATTTTTTTGGAGATGGTAACGCAGGTGAACACATCGCCTTTTACCATGCCCTCAACCTTTCCGGCGGGGGTGTCAAACTCGCGGTCAACATAGGTGGCAACAATATCCCATGCGTCATACTTGCCGGGCAAATCCTCATAGAAGCGGAACACATTGCCCTTATCGCTGAGCACCTCACGCTGATTCTTCTTATCGAAGATGGATACCAGCTCGGCTCTGTCGTCAAGGGTCAGGGAGAAGTTATCGTTCTCAAACTCGGCGGGGTCGGCAGCCACAGCGGGGACCACGGTGCCTTCCTTGGCGTAGTATACCTTGTAGCCGCAGGCGGGCACATTCTTTGCCACAAAGCAAAGCACCTTGGTGCCGTCGGGCTTGGTATAGGCCTGCACGGGAACCTTGTTCCCGCCGGGGCAGTAAATCTCAACATCCTTGTAGGGCAGCTCCACCTTGGTGGTGGCGGCAACGCCGAGGGAGTTGAACAGGGCAAAGGGCTTGCCGTATTTCTCGGTGCCGTCAATATTGCCGGCAATCACATTCAAAGCGGCATCCTTTACCTCGGCAATGATAGCCAGAATGGCCTCGTACTCATCGCACCAATCCTTGAAAACCTCGGTGATGTGGGAGCCGGGCAAGCCGTCATGGAACTGGGTGGTCAGCAATCTCTGCCATGCCTCGTTAAGCTTATCAAGAGGATAAGCGGCACCCATCTTCATGGCAACGGAGGCAAAGATTTCGGCCTGACGCAGCTCGTTTTCGCACTTTCTGTTGTATTTCTTCAAAAGCGCCTTGGTGGTGTGAACACCGCGGTGCTCTTCCAGATACAGTTCATCCTTCCAGGTGGGGATGTTGGTCTCGGTGGCCTTGGCTTTCATGCGGGCAAGGGAATCCTCGATTTTGCTCACCTGTGTGGAGGGCAGACCGGGGAATTTCTTGTAACGCTTCACATATTCCAGCATCTCGGTGTCAACACCGCCGCCGCCGTCACCCCAGCCGTAGCAGTACATGGACTCGCCGATGGTGGCTTTGTCGGTGTAGCGCTGCCAGTTCATCTTGAGGGAGTCGGCCTCCACCGTGCCGATAAAGTGGGTGGGAGGAACAATGGAGAACACCTTGGAGCCGTCGGGGCCTTCCCACCAGAAGGTGTTGTACTGCCAGGGATTGGTATCGTTCCAGATGCCCATCTTGTGGGTTACGAAATACTCCACCCCTGCCTTTTTCAGAATCTGAGGCATGGCATAGCCGTTGCCGAACACATCGGGCACCCAGCAGGTTTTGGGGGTGATGCCGAAGGTCTTTTCGGCGTAGCGCACGCCGTGCAGCAGCTGGCGGGTAAAGCTTTCACCGCTGATAAGGTTGCAGTCCGGCTCAACCCACATGGCGCCGATGTATTCCCATCTGCCCTCTTCAATGCGCTTTTTCACCTGTTGGAACATGTTGGGATAGCGCTTTTCCATTTCAATATAGGTGGGCACGGTGCTCTGGGAGAAGATGAAATCGGGGTACTGCTCCATCAGGCGCAGCATGGTGGCATGGGTTCTGCCAAGCTTGCGGATATACTCTTTGTAGGCCCACATGAATACGATATCCAGATGGGAGTTGCCTACCAAAGCGAGGTTACCCTCGGAGGCGTAGTTGGGATTGTTGTAGACTCTGTCCTGCAGCACCTTTTTGGCAAGGCGCAGCTCGGCCTTGAATTCCTCACCCTCAAGGTCAAAGTTCACATGGGTGAAGGCCTCTTTCAAAGCGGCGCGGATCACATCGCCAAGGCCCTTGTCCAGTACGGGCATGAACAAAGCGTTGAAAACGGCTTTGAAGTCCCAGTAAATCTCCTCAATCTCGGGGTCAACACAGCCGATGAAGGAGCAGGAAAGGGTTTTTACGGTGGATTCGTTGGAGTGCCACACATAGTAGGACTCAATATCCACATCAAAATGCTCGTTGCCCTCTGCGCAGTTTGTCAGCAGCACGCTGTTGCGGAAGGGGTCAAGGCCCTGATAGGGCTCACCGTTCAGGCTCAGCAGGCTGTCGCCGCCGAAATACACATTCAGGGTCACCTTCTGGCCCTTGATGCGCTCGGGGATGGTGAAGCTGTTTTTGAAGAAAGCACTCCAGCCGTTGTTGCCCCACTTATCTCCCACATTAAGGTCCTTCCACTCGTCGTAGAAGAATTCGTACTCACCGGGAGCCTTGTAGATGCACTCCTTCATTTTCCAGGCGGGAATACTCTCGATATCGGTGTAAATCCTTTTTTTGAATGTTTTGAGTTTTACGGTAACCAGATCATCAAAGGAGAAAATACCTCTCTGTTTACCTTTGGTGGCATCACGCCAGTCGTCAACATGCGCATCCATCGCATCCAGCGAAGCAACGGCATCCAAGTTTTTGACCTCTGCCAAAGTTCATCTTCCTTTCTTTATGTAAAGTGGATAATACGCCGAGATTAGTATAGCATTTTGCATCTGCCTTTTCAACATTTCTTTTTATAAAAACATTTTATTATAGTAGTTTACTAAAGGGGAAGGATGTGATAAAATAACATGAATATTGTTTTTTGAAAGGAATCTTGTCCCATGCTTCTTGACAAAACCCTGTATATTCCCGATTTGGGCGAGGTGGGCGCCGACAGCGGCTTCCATCTGCTTGAAAAAACCGAGGACGGCAAGTTTATTGCCGGCAAAAACGGCGTGGAATTTGTTGTTGCCACCGGCGACAACAAGGTGGAGTTCGTATCCTTCGGCACCCACACTTTGGCCTGCGTCAAATCCGCCATTGCCTACCCGGTTTATTACCCCGTAAGCCCCGTCAAAACCGAGTACCCCTTAAGTGCCGTGCTGATGGACCTTGACGGTACCACCGTGCGCAGCGAGGATTTCTGGATCTGGATTATCCAGATGAGCACCGCCAGCATGCTTGGCAACCCCAAGTTTGAGTTGGAGGAGGCTGACCTTCCCTTTGTTTCCGGTCACAGCGTTTCCGAGCATCTGCAATACTGCATCGACAAATACTGCCCCGGCGAATCTCTTGAAAAAGCCCGTGACTTCTATTTTGAGCACACACACCGCGAAATGGAAGAAATCATGGCAGGCCGCGGCAAGGAGGGTGCCTTCACCCCCGCTGCCGGTGTAAAGGATTTTCTGCTGGAGTTAAAGAGCATGGGCGTGAAAATCGGCCTTGTTACCTCCGGCCTTTATGAGAAGGCATGGCCCGAGATTCTCTCCGCCTTCCGCACCCTGAAAATGGGCGACCCCAAGGATTTCTACGATGCCATCATCTCCGCCGGGTTCCCCCTGCGCAAGGGCAGCGTGGGCACACTGGGCGAGCTTTCTCCCAAGCCTCACCCCTGGCTTTATTCCGAAACCTCCATTGT
Source organism: Acutalibacteraceae bacterium (assembly GCA_045599985.1). Classification (GTDB taxonomy): domain Bacteria; phylum Bacillota; class Clostridia; order Oscillospirales; family Acutalibacteraceae; genus CAG-177. The sequence continues at coordinate 16,523 of JAZRWZ010000256.1, forward strand.
CGGCCTGGGTCAGGCCTTTGCCGATAAAAACCGCGTGGTCGGCATAGAGGACAGCGGCGCAGGTGTCTGCTCCGTGCGTCTGGCAGGCTACACCACCATCGGTATTGCCGGCGGCAACATCGAATCCAGCGGCACCAAAGCCGTTTGCAGCCATTTCTGCAGCAACTTTGAAGAAATCATGAAAATCATTAAAGGATAAGGAGAACGAAAATGGACGAAAAAGATAAAATCCAATGTCACTTTATATCCAACACCCACTGGGACCGTGAGTGGCGTTTTTCCGCCCGCCGCACCCAGTACATGCTTGGTTACATGCTGGATATGCTGATGGATATTCTGGATAAAAATCCCGATTACCGTCACTTCCATCTGGATTCTCAGACCATGCCCGTGCAGGATTATCTTGAGGTTTACCCCGAGAAAAAAGAGAAATTCAAAAAATATGTTTCCGAGGGCCGCATCGGTATCGGCCCCTGGTTTGCCCTGCCCGATGAATACACCGTGGGCAGCGAGGCTCTGATTCGCAACCTTTTGCTCGGCCACAAAATCGCCCGTGACATGGGCGGCGTGAGCAAAACCGGTTACTCCCCCTTCGGCTGGGGTCAGATTTCACAGCTGCCTCAGATTTACGCGGGCTTCGACATCCATTTTGCCTCCTTCTACCGCGGCATCAATGAGTATGTGGCCCCAAAATCCGAGTTTTATTGGGAGAGCCCCGACGGCACCCGCATCTATGCCTCCCGCCTCGGCAAACGCCCCCGCTACAACATCTGGTATGTGGTGCAGCGCCCCGTTTATTACAATCAGGAAAATGAGAACAACCGCCACATGCTGTGGAATGACAACAACGGTATTTTCAAACTGATTGACCGGGACTGGAAACTGGATTACCAGTACACCCACCCCTTCTTTGAGTATCACAAAGAGAATATTCAGCCCCGTGCCGAGCAGGCCATGCGTGAGCAGGATAACGACTGGACCACCCCCCACCGCTTCTGGAGCGACGGCCACGACAGCTCCTGCCCCGATGCCCGCGAGGTGCAGATGATTGCCGACTTGGACAAGGCTCTGCCCAACGCCAGAGTATTCCACTCCACCCTCAAAGAGATGGAGCAGGGCATTATTGATTGCTTCAAGCCCGACTCCCCCGTGCTCAAGGGCGAGATGCGCTGCCCCTACACCAAGGGCTCCGTCAGCTCCATGTGCGGCTGGATTCTTTCCGCCCGCACCTACATCAAACAAAAGAACTTTGATACCGAGCGCCGCCTGATTAACTACGCCGAGCCCATGGCCGTGTTTGCCTCCTTCGCAGGCGCTCCCTATCCTCAGGGCTTCCTGGATTTGTCCTACAACTTCCTGCTGCAGAACCACGGCCACGACAGCATCGGTGCCTGCGGCCGCGACATTGTGTATGAGGATGTTATGTCCCGCTTCCGCCAGTCCGAGGAGCTTTCCAAGTGCGTTTACGAGCGTGCTTTCATGGATGTGGCCGGTGATATCGACCTCTCCTCCTTCTCCCGCGATGACGGCGCTATTGTAATCTTTAACCCCGCCCCCTTCAAACGCACCGAAACCGTAAACATCCGTGTGGAGATTCCCAACGAGTGGAAAGCGGATTCTTTCCGCATCACCGATGAGGACGGCAATGTTTACAAGTACCAGATTATCTCCTCCAACAGCGGAAACTGCCAGATTATCCAGAACCCCAACGATGTGGCCAACATTCTGAACACTCACCAGTATCTCATCGCCCTTCAGGTGGCCGATGTGCCCGCCATGGGTTACAAAACCTTAAAGCTGGAGCCTCTGCGCGGCGTGCGCAAGACCACTCCCGTTACCATGCTTAAGAGCGTTCGCACCATGGAGAACGAATTCCTGCGCGTTACCGTTAACGATAACGGTACCTTTGATGTGATTGATAAGGAGAACGGCAGAACCTACACCTCCCTGAACTACTTCAAGGACAGCGGCGAAATCGGTGACCCCTGGAACCACATTGTTCCCGAATTTGACGAAACCTTCACCACTCTGGGTGAGCGTCCCGTTATCACCCTGCTGCGTCAGGGCGAGTTTGAAACCTCCTTCAAGGTCTCCTACCGCTGGATGCTGCCCGAAAAGCGCAGTGCCGACGAGCACTCCCGCAGCGAGCATCAACTGCCCGTGGATATTGATTCCGTCATCACCCTGCGCAAGGGTGCCCGTTTTGTTGAGGTGGAAACCACCGTTAACAACCGCTGCGAGGACCACTACCTGCAGGTTGGCTTCCCCACCGATTTGAAAGCCGACGAATCCTGGGCACAGAGCCAGTTTGACGTAATCGCCCGCCCCATCGAAAAGCCCGATTACTCCCTGTATGACGAAATCCCCATGACGGAGAATCCCATGAACTCCTTTGTGGATTTGACCGACGGCAAAGTGGGCGCCGCTCTGCTCAACACCGGCCTGAAAGCCTTTGAGGCCGGCGGTGATGAGCGCAGAACCATGTACATTACCCTGCTTCGCTCCTACCCCCTGCGCATCTGCGTTACCTCCGAAATGCAGGATTACAGCGATTGGGACAAGGGCTCCCAGTGCATCGGTAAAAACACCTTCCGCTACGCCTTCATGCCCCACAAGGGCAACTGGGAGGAGGCAAATCTGTGGCAGGCCAGCGAGCAGTTCAACCTGTATCTCTCCGCCGCACAGCTGGCACCTACCGCCCACGGCAAGAATCCTCTCTCCCACTCCTTCATTGAGCTGAAGGATGAGAACCTGAATGTTTCCGCCGTGAAGAGAAGTGAGGACGGCAAGGGCTGGGTCATCCGCCTGTTCAACCCCTCCGACAAAACCGTTAAAAATGCCATTCGCGTCAACGGCGGCATAGCCCCCATAGAAGTGCCCCAGTCCCCGCTGGAGCGCCAGCAGGCCGAATTCGAGCTGCCTCCCTACTCCGGCAAGGCATGGAGCGAGGTAAAGCTGGTGTCTCTGGAAGAGGCGGATCAGGCTCCCCTTGCTTTGGATGCCGACGGCTTTGCCGCATTTGAAATCACCGGCAAGAAGATTCTTACCCTGAAGTTCATCGGTTAAGGCTATGGAGATTGTGCAATATTACAAGGCAGATGAGGCCACCCGGCTTCATCTGCTTCGTGAAATGAAAAAGACCGATTGGGATGCCGGCCGATGGCTTTGCGATTTAATGGCTGAGGGCAAAGTGCAGCAGGCCTTCGGTGAAGGCACCGAGGTTTTGGTGCTGACGGAGAGCGACAAGGTTGCCTCCTTCTGCACCCTCGCCCCGCAGGATGAGATTGATGACCCTGCCATGACCCCCTGGGTCGGCTTTGTGTTCACCTTTCCCGCCTTTCGCGGCCAACGGTGCGCAGGCAAGCTGATTGAAAAAGCGGTCTGCCTTTGCCGGGAGCAGGGCTTCAAAAAGCTCTATGTTTCCTCGGAGGAAAAGGGACTGTATGAAAAATACGGCTTCACCTTTTTAAAGGATGCCCAATCCGTGCACGGGTACGAAACGCAGATTTTCTGCCGCGATATATGAATGAATCAAGTCCTTCGGAGTAATGCTCCGGAGGGCTTTTTCAATGTCGCAAAAGCCAATAAATAATCACGAACAAAAGCGATGCCTGCACAAAACAGGCATCGCTTTTGTTGACTTACGGTATTACGGAATCCTGCCGTAAAGTGCAGCACAAAAACTTACTGCTGCTCCATCTGACGGCGGTTGAATTCCTCATCAGTCTCCACCACAATGTTCTTCTTGTTCTTGTGATAGAACAGGTAGGAGGCGCCGATGAAGATACCGCAGATAACGGCATAAAGGATGAAGATGGGCTTCACAACGGAGCCGGAGAAAATAATCAGGGAGCCGATGGTGGCAAAGATGGGAGCCACAACACCCAGGAACCTGCTCTTGATGTTGCCCTTCTTGTACTGGCGGATAACGGCCACATACAGAATGATGTAGGTCAGGTAAAGCACGCAGATGGAAATTTCGGAAATATCCAGGTTGCTGAAGAATTCGCTCTGACGGGTGCAGAAGAAGCAGTGCAGCCAGATGTAAATAACGGAGAGAATGTACACAAGCAGGCCGGAGTTCACGGGCATGCCGCCAAGCTTTTTGCTCTCTTTTTTGAACACCTTGGATGCGGGCATCATGTTGCGCAGCGCCAGAGAGTAGGGCAGACGAATCAGGCCAAGGCAAACGCCGTTAACCGTGCCCAGAATGGAGATAACTACACAAATCAGCACAATCTTGGCACCGAAGCCGCCGAACAGCTGGTTAGCAGCCACGGATACGGCGCTGTCGCCCAGCTCCAGAACCTTATCGGCACCAAGGTAAGAGGTGATGCCGAGGAAGTAGGCAAGGTAAATTACCAGCACGCCGATGGGGGCAATGGTCAGGGCCAGAGGCAGGTTGCGCTTGCTCTTTTTGATTTCGTGGCAGATGGAGGTGGAAACAATCCAGCCGTCATAGGAGAAGGCGATGGGGCCGAAGGCACCAAGCCATGCAAGGTTTTTGAAGCAGTTGGTAAAGGCTTCGCCGCTTGCCGCGTCAAACTCGGTACCGGTTTTGCCGAATATCAGGCCAAGCACGGCAATCAGAATCAGGGGAATCAGCTTGATGAACATGGAGAAATTCTGGAAAAATCCGCCAAGCTTTGCAGAAAGAATATTGGTGAAGTAGAAGAATGTGAGGGCGATAAAACCGATAACGGTGTTGCGCACCACATTGAAATCCTCAAAGCCCAGAAGCTGGCTCACATAAATACCGGAAGCCCATGACACAACGGCTGCCAGAGTGGGTAGGTACAGGAAGCTCTCAAACCAACCGAACATGGTGGCGGTGCCTACACCCACAAAATCCTCGGCATAGGAAATAAGGCCGCCGGGTTTATCGGTACGAATGGCAAGCTGTGAAACACTTAATGCGCCGAAAATAACGGCAATCGCTGCCACCACAAAGATGATAACACCAATATAAATGTTGCCGCCGGCATAGTTCAGAATATCGTCCGCTTTAAAGAAGATACCGGAACCGATGCAGATACCCGCAATCATGGTGATGGCGGTTATCAGGCCGTAATTTCGTTTTTGCATAATTACCTCTCCTTTGTTTTCGATTGTATACAAGTGTATCATACACCGTACAAATTGTAAACCGTTTGTTCGCAATTCTTTTTGCTTTACTGACTAAAAAGCAGAAATATCAGCAAAAAACGGCGCCTCTCCCCTGCCGGAATCACAGCCGGGGTCAGGCACCGTTTTTTCATTTTTATTCAGTTGGAGCTGTTCTGCCTTTGCATGCAGTTGTCAATAATCAGCACCACTGCCAAAGCATTCACGGCATCCACGCCGTCCGCCACATGGATTTCATAGGTGTCACCCCATGTCAGCCATTGTTTGGACACGGTAAACACCGTTCTGCCATCCTTCTCCGCACTGAATTCGTGGGCGAAGAAATCGCCCTCCACATTCCAGCCAAAGCCGTCAACCGTATAGGATTGGTGAAGGAAGGAAAAATGCTTTACCACCTCAGCCACATCATCGCCGTTACGGCTGATGAAATAGCGGGGCAAAAAGGACAGAAGCTGCTGGTGAACATAGGCCACCTCGTTATCCCGCAAATCGGTGATATGCAGTTTGTGGCCAAAGGTCATAATCTCGCCAAAGGCGTGATAAACCTCCCGGCCCGTTTCGTCATATACCGAAAAGCGGTCACGAAAAGAGAATACCTTTTGTTTAATATATAGTTTCATTACTTATTCGTCCGTCTTGTTCTTGCCTAAATCCGGCTGTTCTTCGGACTCGGTAAAGCGGATGCTGCCGTCCTCATCATCAATGTAGATTTTGATTTCGTCCTCGTCCTCATCCTCTTCCTCGTCCTCGCCGTCTTCCTCGTTCTCGCTGTCCTCGTCCTCATCGTCATCAAAGCCCATGGCCTCCATCATCTCGTCGGTCATGCGTTTTCTGCGAAGCAGGAAGAAAACACCTGCGGCGGCAGCCACAACGGCAATACCCACGGCAACCAGAATCATGGTCAGCTTGCCGCCGGTAAGGCTGTCATCATCCGTTTTTTCGCCGTTGTCTTTCTTGGCGTCAGACTCATTCCGGGAGGAATCGGCAAATTCTTTTTCCACAAACTGGTGGCCGAATTTTGCGGCAAATACCTCGGCTGCAGAGTCCCTTTCGCCGTAAACGATAAAGCCCTCCGCCACATTGCAGAATGCACTGTCATCAATAATGATAACCGAAGGGGGAATGGTCGCGGAGCTCAGGGTCAGCTTCTGGAACGCACGCTGGCTGACGTATTTCACGGGCATACCGTCAATTTCGGCGGGAATTTCCACATCGGTGCCGTCACCCACATAGTAGGCAATCACCACTTCGGAATCATTGGCCACTTTGTAGTAAAACTGATTGTCATACACAAAGATGGTATCCCCGATATTCAGGGATGCCAGGGGGTCTTCGTTCACGGAAATACTCTCCCCCTCCACCATCACGGTAACAGCCGTGGTGGGCAGGGTGGCAAGCACGGTGGGGCGTGAGATAGGCGCGGGCGTGCCGCCGGCATCCGTCACCCGAACGGGAGTAGTCGGGGCCGTTGTGCCCGACGAAGCGGTGGTGCCCGATGAAGACCCGCCCCCCTGGGTGGCACTGGTGGATGCCGTGGTAGAGGCTGTGGTGGGCTGCGTCGTGCTCTCCGTTGTGGGCTTTGTGGTGGTTGTGGTCGTGGTGGTGGTAAAGGCAGCGGCGCCGCCCTCCCACTCGCAGATAAAGCCGCTTTGCTCACTGCCGCTTCTCTGCAGCAGGTTGCCGCTGGCGGTATTGATAACGGCACTGTCGCCGTATTCGGCAGAGGGTGCCGCTCCGCCGCCCCAGAAGCCGCTGTTCACGCTCCCGGAGCCGCCCCATGACCAACTGTCGCCCGAGCCTACCGCTCCGCACCAGAAGGTATCCATGGACATCCTCTTTAAGAAATTCAATTCATCGGCGGATTCAATATACACCAGATGACCGCCCAGATTGCGGCAGTATTCGGCTGCTCTGTCCCGGCTCATTCCGTTGGAATACACCCGGTAGGCGTTGCCGCCGTAAACCGAGGCATCCGAGGGAATGTTGCCCGATGCGTTTCCCGCAACGGCAACACCGGTCAGGATAGAGGCAATCAGGACAAAACAAGCCAATAGCTTCATTTTGTTGTTCATATCATGTTTCTCCCGTTTTTTCTGTATCATACTCCGGCCGTTATGAAAAAGCCGTTGTATACTGTCGGTTTATCTGTCCTCGCGGAAATAATGGAGTCCCAAAGCGGCGGGAGGCTGATTTTCGCGTTTGCGGCGCATGCTGATGACAACCAGCACCAGAATGGTGACCACATAGGGGGTCATCTTGATAAGCTCCTGGCTGCTGACGCTCAGGCCGGGAATGTAGTTGTGAAGAATAAACAGGCCGCCGAACAGAATGGAGCCCAGAATACCGAAGTCAGGCCTCCACACGGCAAAGATAACCAGAGCAATGGCCAGCCAGCCGCGGTCACCAAAGCCGTCGTTTGACCACACACCGCAGGCGTAATCCATTACATAGTAAAGGCCGCCCAAACCGGCAATGATGCTGCCCACTGCGGTGGAGATGTATTTGTAACGGCCAACATTGATGCCGGCCGCATCGGCGGTGGCGGGGTTTTCGCCCACAGCGCGAAGCTGCAAACCCTTGCGGGTTTTCTTAAAGAAGAAAGCGGTCAGCAGCGCAATGGCAATGGCAAGGTAGGCCAAAAAGCTGTAGGAAAGGAAAATATCACCGAACCAGCCAAGCTTATCCGCAAAGGAGATTTTTGTTTTGAAATAGTTGCTGGTAGCCGTCAGGGCAATGGAGGGCAGCTCACTCTTGGTTAGGCTGATAAGAGAGCCGCCGAAGAAGTTGCCGAAGCCCACGCCGAAGGTGGTCAGCGCAAGGCCGGTCACATTCTGGTTGGCGCGCAGGGAAACCGTCAGCACGGAATAGATAAGACCCATGACGAAAGAGCCGAAAACGGCACAAAGGGTGGGAATCAGCACGGCAAGGAAGGGATTCACCTTATCCACGGATTGCTCATAGAAGAAGGCGCCGATTACGCCGGAAATGCCGCCCACATACATAATGCCGGGAATACCGAGGTTCAGGTGGCCGCCCTTTTCGGTAATAATCTCACCGGTGGAACCGAACAAAAGAGGGATGCCCTGCATGATGGCACGCTGAATGAATGCAATAATCATTTCTTTTCACCCTCCTTTTTGGAATTGCGGAAGACCACGCGGTAGTTGATGAAGAACTCACTGCCGATAATGAAGAAGATGATGATACCGGTAATGATTTCGGAGAAGGAGTCGTTCATGCCGAAGCGGGAAGAAATCTCGATGGAACCCTTCTGCAGGAACACAAGCAGGAAGGAGGTCAGAATCATGTAAACGGGGTTGAACTTGGCAAGCCACGAAACCATGATGGCAGTGAAGCCGCGGCCTGCAGCGGTATCTCTGGTGATGGTGTGGTCGGTGCCGCTTACCAGAAGCAGACCGGCAATACCGCAGATGGCGCCGGAGAGCAGCATGGTGCGGATAATTACCTTTTTCACGTTGATGCCGATGTAGCGGGCGGTGTTTTCACTTTCACCCACAACGGCGATTTCGTAGCCGTGCTTGCTGAAGCGAAGGTAAACATACATGGCAGCCGTGAGCACCAGCACCACAATGATGTTGAACAGATAGGCCTGACCGCCGATTTTGGGCATCCAGCCCGCCTCGCTGATGCGGTTGATAACGCCGATCTGGCCGGAGCCCTTGGGCACGGACCATTCGTAGGCGAAGAATGACACAAGCTGAATGGCGATGTAGTTCATCATCAGTGTGAACAGGGTTTCGTTGGTGTTGTATTTCGCTTTGAACACCGCGGGGATAAGGCCCCAGATTGCACCTGCCAGAATGCTGGCAATAATCATAACGGGGAACAGCACAACGGAGGGCAGCGAATCGCCGCATTTAATCATCACCGTGGCTGTTGCCAGGCCGCCCATAAGCACCTGACCCTCGGCGCCGATGTTCCAGAAGCGCATCTTGAAAGCGGGGGTAACGGCAAGAGACACACAAAGCAGCATGGCAATATTCTGCAGAAGGCTCCATACGCGGCGGGGTGAGCCCACGGCGCCTTCAATCATGGTGGCATACACGCTCAGGGGATTTTCGCCGGTGAGCAGTACGGTTACCAGTGCGCTCACAACCAACGCGGCGGCAACGGCAAGCAAACGGAACAGCCATGATTTCCAGAAAGGAAGGGTATACCGTTTGGTAATGTGGAACAGAGGCTCACGCGCCTCGGACCGGGGTTTACTCATCGCTCTCACCTCCGTGTGTTTTGGTCATCAGAAAGCCGATTTCTTCCTTGGTAGCGGTACCGGCATCCACAATGCCGGTGATTTTGCCGGAGTTGATGACCATGATGCGGTCACACAGCTCCAAAAGAACATCCAGATCCTCGCCCACAAAAATCACGGCCACGCCGTTTTCTTTTTGTTTGTTGAGCAGGTTATAAATCAAGTAGGAGGAGTTGATATCCAAGCCTCTGACGGGGTAAGCCGCCATGAATACGGTGGGGGCGGCGGCGATTTCACGGCCAACAAGTACCTTCTGCACATTACCGCCGGACAAACGGCGCACGGGAGTGGAAATGCCGGGGGTCACCACCTCAAGCTCCTTCACAATGCGCTCTGCCAGATCCTTGGGCTTTTTGCGCTCGAGGAATGCGGTTTTGCCTCTGCGGTAGCTGCGCAGCATCATGTTATCCACAATATCCATGTTGCCCACAAGTCCCATACCCAGACGGTCCTCGGGCACGAAGGAAAGGCGAACACCCAGTTCACGAATCTGCAGGGGTGTTTTATCACGCAGGTTGTCAATCTTGCCGTTGGTGGGGTCGTAATACAGAATGTTGCCCTCCGTCAGGGGCTGCAGGCCGGCAATGGATTCCAGCAGTTCTCTCTGACCGCTGCCCGCAATACCCGCAATGCCGAGAATTTCACCGGCGCGGGCGGTAAAGGTGACGTGGTTAAGCAGCTTTACGCCCTCACGGTTCACGCAGCTGATGTCCTTGACCTCCAGACGGTCTACGGCATCCTTAGGCTCGGTTCTTTCGATGTTAAGGCTGATTTTTTTGCCCACCATCATTTCGGTGAGCTGGGACTCGTTGGTTTCGGCCGTGATGACGGTGCCCACATATTCGCCCTTGCGCAGCACGGATACTCTGTCGGATAAAGAGAGCACCTCATGCAGCTTGTGGGTAATGATGATAACCGCCTTGCCGTTTTCACGCATGCGGCGAATCACGGCAAAAAGCTTCTGTGTTTCCTGAGGGGTCAATACGGCGGTGGGCTCGTCCAGAATCAGGATATCGGCGCCGCGGTACAGCACCTTGACGATTTCCACCGTCTGTTTTTCGGAAACGGACATCTGGTAAATCTTCTTCTGAGGGTCAAGCTCAAAGCCGTACTGCTTGCAGATTCCCGTTATTTTTTCGATGGATCTCTTCAGGTTGAAGCCGCCCTCTTCCTTGAGGCCGAGCACGATGTTTTCTGCCGCGCTGAACACATCCACCAGTTTGAAATGCTGATGAATCATGCCGATTTTGTAATCGTAAGCATCCTTGGGGGATTGAATCACTACTTCCTTGCCGTCAATGAAAATCTGACCGGCATCGGGGAAGTAGATACCCGCAATCATATTCATCAATGTGGTTTTGCCGCTGCCGTTTTCACCCAGGATGGAGAGAATTTCACCCTTGTTTACGGTCAGGCTCACATTTTTGTTGGCAGTAATTCTTCCGAAGGTTTTGGTAATGTTTTTCAGTTCGATTGCTGCACATTCGCCCACTGTATTTCCTCCTTTTCGGATTGGATTGGTTCTTATCATTCAAAACCCGGCTGCAAAGCCGATTGAAGCCGACTTTTCAGGGATAAGAATTTCGAAAATGAAATAATAATGCTCTGCTTTTTCGACCCCATAAAACAAGCATAGGCGGAGCAGATAAGTGCTCCGCCTCAGGCAAAAGGGAATCGGCTTTGATTCCCTTTTACCTATGCAGTTCTGAACTCAGAACTTCTCGTTCAGAAGGGTGATGCCGTCAATGCGAAGGTCGAAGTAAGGAGCGCTGCGCATCTCGGACTCATGGAAGTAACCGTCGGAGATAACCTCGGTGTCGGGGGTGTAAGCGTCGTCGGTGTCAACATCGGCAACATAGCTGTCAAGAGCCTTGCCGTCAACGGTGAAGTTTTTGGTATCGAATACATGCAGGGTACCGGCGATGAAAGCGGCCTTGGCGGTCTCGATAGCCTCGGCAGTACCGGCAGCGGCAGCGTTCTCGTTGATTTCGGAAAGAGCAACGGCGCCGTCTTCAAAGCCCTTGCACCAGTCAGCGTCAATGGCAGTGCCGTTCTGAACGCAGCTGATCATGTACTTGAAGTAAGGAGTCCAGTCAATCTTAGAGGAGATGATGAAGGTGTTGGGGCAGGCGGAAACGGTGCTGCCGTTGTAGGAAACATTGGGGATACCGGCAGTTTCGCAAGCGGTGGGAGCGCCCATGGAGTCGGCGTGCTGGCTGATAAGCTTGCAGCCGTTGCTGATAAGCTTGTTGGCAGCTTCCTTCTCGGCGGCCTCGTCATACCAGCTGCCGGTGAACTGAACTTCCATGGTGGCAGTGGGGCAAACGGATCTTGCGCCAAGGAAGAAGGAGGTGTAGCCGGAGATAACCTCGGCATAGGTGTAAGCACCGACATAACCGATCTTGGCTTCGTCAGCGGTAAACTTACCGGCCTCAATCATTTCGTTGAGCTTCATACCGGCAGCAATACCGGCAAGGTAACGGCCTTCGTAAATGGAGGCAAAAGCGTTGTGGTAGTTGTCAAGGCCCTCGGTGTGAGCCATG
>JAZRWZ010000257.1:0-1685 GCA_045599985.1 Acutalibacteraceae bacterium
AATCTGTTCAAAAAATACGATGTTTCGTTCAATATTCTTACCGTGCTCACGGGCTACTGCGCCGACCATATTGATGATATTTACAAAACCCTGACCCGAAAGGGCTACAAATATCTGCAGTTCATTCCGTGCCTGCGCCCCTTCGGTGACCAATCGGAAAGTGAACTGTATATGACCGACAGGCAGTATGCAAAATACCTGATTCACGGCTTTAATGCCTATGTGAAGGATTATGTGCGGGGCAATTACACAAGCGTGCGGTATTTTGACAATCTGGTTCACCTGTATCTGGGCAATCCCGTGGAGCAGTGCGGCCTTTGCGGCCACTGCATGCACCAGTTTGTGGTGGAGGGCAACGGCAACGTTTACCCCTGCGATTTTTACTGCACGGATGAATGGCTGCTGGGCAATATCAATGACATCGGTCTGGATGCGCTCGCCCACAGCGAAAGAGCCACGGCATTTTTGCGCGAGAGCCTGCAGGTGGAGGAAAAATGCAAAACCTGCCGGTATTATCCCCTTTGCCGCGGCGGGGGCTGCAAGCGAATGCGCAATGACAGAGATTATTGCGAGGCATACCGCGCCTTTTTCAAAAGCTGCCTGCCGCTGTTCCGTGTATTTATGAATGAGAAGATGCCGGATTAGTCCGGTTGTATTGAGGAATATACAGAGGAGAAGTTATGGGAAATGTTGTTGCAGTAGGCGGCGGCTTTGATATTGAGCCCGCCCACGAATGGAAGCTGGCACGCTATCTTCATGATTTAACGGGAAAGGAACACCCGAATTACCTGCTTTTGCCCTCGGGCTTCGGCACTTACAGTGAAAAATACATGGATAAGCAGTTTGCGCTGGGCTGTGACATTGATGTGCTGCAGTATTTCGGGGATTCTCAGGCCGAAATGGCAAGAAAAATCAGGTGGGCGGATATTATCTTTATGCCCGGCGGCAATTCCACCTTCCCCATTCATATCTGCAAAAAGAAAGAGGCGGACAAATACCTGCGTGAGGTGTTTGAGGAAAAAGAAACCGTGCTTTCGGGCAAATGCGCCGGTGCCATGTTCTGGTTTGAGGAAAGCTACAACAATGACGGCCCGGATGACACCTTTGAATTCATAAAGCCCCTGGGCTTTATCCCCTATTGCATGTGCCCTCATTTTGACAGCCCCGAATGGATGCCCTTTGAAGGTCTTGCCAAAACAAGAGCCCTTTCAAGTATTGCCATTGATAACGGCGCCGCCGTCTGCTTTTTGGGGGATAAAAGAGAGATTTTTACCGTTTCCGGCAAGGAAAAGGTTTATCTGTTTGATGCAAACGACAATTACCGCAAGATTGACCTGACAGCCGACAGCAAGGCCCTCGCGGCGCTGTAATATTCTCTCCACAGTATTTGTATTAATCAGGTGTAGGGCATGACCACCGTGTTAATGCCATTAAGTTAAGGTTTTTTTTTCCTTCCCCTTGAGGGGAAGGTGGCTTGCCCTTGGGCAAGACGGATGAGGTGGAAAACTGAGGGTTTCATCAAACTTATTGCATTAACGCCGTTTCACGGCTACACCTCATCAGTCTCTTCGTGACAGCTTCCCCTCAAGGGGAAGCAAGAAATCAAGCCCGATGTTAACTTAATGGCATTGCGAGCAAGCCCGTCCCCTACGGAGAAACGGCGGTCAGAGCGGGTGCTCTGACCC
>JAZRWZ010000258.1:0-1229 GCA_045599985.1 Acutalibacteraceae bacterium
AAGTGCGGTAGGCGCTCACCTCAATATCCTCGGAGCAGAGCACAAAATCAATGTAATAGTCGGCGTGGGTTTCCGGTGAGCAGGCGTGGAAGGTGCCGTAGCCCAAGCTGTCGGCGGCCCTGTGGCGTGTGTTGGTAAGGCTTTCGGTCATGGCAAGGTAAGCCTGACCGCCCTCGGTGGTGTTCATATCCGCGGTGAAAACCACGGGCACATCGGAAAAATTCTGCTTGATAAACTCATTCACAAAACCGCCCGCAAGCACCCTTGCCTGCTCCGAAACATGGTCAAAATGGGTGTTGATGTGAACAAACCTTGCCTTTGTTTCCTTATTTTCGAGCATTGCCCAGGTGCACACCCTGCGGCAGGCCGCCCCGGGGCCGAAAGACGGAACATCGGGTGTTTCGGAAAGCCAGAAGTTGCCGGAATCTATAAGCTTATATTTTGACCTGAGATAAAACACAGCGGCAAATTCGCCGGTGCCGTTCTTTTTGCCCTTATCGCGGTCAACACCCACGCAGGCATACTGAGGCAAAAGGAATTTAAGTGTTCTCATCCATTCGGGCGTTGCCTCCTGAACTCCGAAGGAATCCGGCATAACCTCAAGAATCTGCTTTGCGGCAATCGCTGTTCTTTGTGAAGCGGGAACACCGTTAACATCCCCGCAGCGCAGATTAAACGACATAATCCGGGTAAGCGATGAATCGGCCTTCTCCCCGGCTTCTATCAGCGGAAAATCGTGACCCTCAAAGCTGTCGGCGGGGGTGCCGATAAAAGCGGAAGTGAAAAAGACGGAAATCGCCACAAGAAAAGCGGAAACCGATTGAAGAAACATTTTTATTCCCTCCGTATTATTAATCAAGCTCTTTAACACCCGTGCAAAGCTCATAGTATCTGCCCTTAAGAGCAAGCAGCTCTTCGTGGCTGCCGCGCTCAATTATTTCGCCCTTTTCGAGCACCATAATGGCATCGGAGTTGCGAACGGTGGAAAGGCGGTGAGCTATTACAAAGGTGGTGCGGTTTTTCATAAGTCTGTCCATTCCGTGCTCTATATGGCGCTCGGTTCTGGTATCAACCGAGCTTGTTGCCTCATCAAGCACAAGAATGGGTGCCTTGGAAACTGCGGCACGGGCAATGTTGAGCAGCTGGCGCTGACCCTGGGAAAGGTTTGCCCCGTCGCCCTCAAGCACGGTGTTGTAGCCGTCCGAAAGCCTCATGATGAAGCTGTGCGC
>JAZRWZ010000259.1:0-3332 GCA_045599985.1 Acutalibacteraceae bacterium
GGCGTTATACGGAGATTATCCGAAAAACGCCATCAAAATCAGTTGATTTCTGCGGGCAGTTCATACCAGCGCAGGTTGGCATTGATGAACAAAGGTCCCATATCCATGGCAAGCAGATATACTTTACAGTCCCTTTCAACAAAGGTCATGCCCTCGCCCTCACTGCCGCCGGTCAGGCCGCGGTCAAGGATTTTTTGGGAGGAGCCGTCATTCACATTCACAGCATATATAGATTGCGTTTCGTCATTGGTCGCAACATAAAGTGTACCGTTCAGGAATTCTCCGCCCTGAATGGAGGGAATCATCTGCTCCAGTTCCACCCGATTTACAAGGGCCATGTCGTTGGCAATGTCATAAATCAGGATGGCGGTGGGCTGCTTGGAATGGTCAAAGGCGTAAAGTAAATTACTTGTCGGGTCAACGGTAACCCAGGGCAGGCCGCGGGTGTGAATTTCATCGTCAAGCTCATACCATTTTACGATTTCAAGGGTATCGGCATCAAAAACGCCCACTATGGGATGGTCCCATACCTTGCTGTCCTCAAGCCCGGCATAGATGAAACCGTCGGCATAGCTCAGGCCCCCGATGTGCTTAATGCCCAAATCCTTCAATTCCTCGGGAATAGCGGCATAATTGGCCGCCACAAAGCTTCTTCCGTCCGCTTCGGTTTTGTAAAGAGTGGTTTTGGAGCTGAAATAGAGGTTCCCCTCCTCGTCACAGGTCATACCCTGTGAGCGGAAATAGGCACCGATGCCCACAATATTGGTGTGATACGCTTCCGTGCGGGTACCGGCGGAAAAGGCATCAATCAGGTAAGTCAAGCCGTAAAACGGCAGCAGCACGGCAATCATCACCGTCGAAATCACGCGCATAAAGGTTGGATTGTGCATAAAAACGCCTCCTGTTTTTCTCTTTCTCTTCTCTTGTTGTTACCATATACAAACCGTTATGGAAACGGTTTTTATCCGGCCCGTTTTGGCGATTTAAAGGCTCTTTTTTATCGGTCAAAAAGGGGCAATCTTTATTTTTTTCCGATTTTCAGCCGATTTTCCGTTGTGTATTATTTGCGGGCTTTCCCCGCTGCATTTTCAAATTCGGCGCATTTCATTTAACCGTCTGTAATTTTCTTTTTTGACATAATCGACTTATTCACAGCACTTTTTTCAGGAAAATCAAGGGAATTTTTCAAAAGTTTTTCACATTGTCCACAAAGTTATCCACAGGCTGCCTTGAAAATGTGAATATACAGTTTGTATAATTACCACTTTTTTGTTTCTTTGACAGCGGGAATAAACCCGCCCTGCCCTGCCAAAAATATTTCTGCTTACGGGTTTTGTTCGTACCCGGCGGCGGTCGGAAACCGCCCGCTTACAATACAGCCGAGAGGGAGGAAAATAATGTGATAAAAGGGGTTAACAGGCAAGTGGTCGAGGTGACTCAGACCCAGTGTGAATACTTTGAAAAGGTATTGTTTTTCATCAAGCCGGAGTATGCCGCCGTCAGCGAGGGAAAACTGCGGGAACGGGCCGGTGTAATTGCGGAAAGCGCCGGAATCCCTCCTGCCTCCCGCCTGCGAAAAGAGAAGCGGGGCTTGTGGCTGCGCATGGCGCTGGCCTGTGCCGCAGGGGCAGGCATGACGGGTCTGCTCACCTTACTTCTGCACCTTGGCTGAGCGGCAGAAATCCGCCATGGCGCATTTTTCACATTGCGGGCGGCGGGCAATGCACACCGCTCTGCCGTGAAGCACACAGCGGTGACAAAAATCGTTGCTCTCGGATGGGTCAAGGATTTTCTTCAGCTCCATTTCAACCTTTTTCGGGTCTTTGGTATCCACCAGGCCCAAAAGGTTGGTGATGCGAATCAAGTGGGTATCCGCCACCACGGCAGGCTTGCCGAAAATATCGCCCACAATCAGGTTGGCGGTTTTGCGGCCCACCCCGGGGAGAGAGGTCAACTCCTCAATGGTATCGGGCACCTGCCCGTCAAAGCGGGCTATCATTTCACGGCACATGCCGATGATATCCGCCGCCTTGGCGCGGAAAAAGCCGCAGGAGTGAATCAATGCCTCCACATCGGCCTGCTCTGCCGCGGCAAAGCTTTGCACATCGGGGTACCGGGCAAACAGAGCCGGTGTAACCATATTTACACGGGCATCCGTGCATTGGGCCGACAGGCGTGTGGCAATCAGCAGCTGCAGGGGGTCGTCATAAGTCAGGGAACAGATGGCGTCGGGATATTCCTTTTTCAGGGCCTCCACAGCCAGTGCGCCCCGTTGTTTTTTCGTCATTTTGTATCCTCCGGTAACGGGCTTTTACATAATTATACCGCATCCTGCTCCACTTGCAAGGATTAATTCCGCCTTTATTGACATTTTCCGAACGAATTGTAAACTTTCTTAACCTTGTTGATTTTGGGCAGGGGCTGTGGTAGTATGATTGTATGAAAAGTAAAGGAGGTCATTTTCATGAAATCTACATATACCAAGGCAATCGCCATTCTGCTTTGCCTTGCCCTTGCCATCACCGCCTTCGCGGCCTGCGGCAAAAAAGAAAATGAGGACGCCACCGGCACGGACTCCGAAACCGTGGGCTGGTCCCAAACCGCCCCTACCGATAAGGTAGATCTCTCCGCCACGGAGCTTTCCGGTCTGGTGAAGGAGGCGCTGGGTGCCGATGTGGTCTTTGACGGCAAACTCAGTTCCCTCACCGCCGAGCAGCTTGCCAAGGTTACCGCATTGGCTGTTTCCAAAGGCTATGTGGTGGATACCGCTGCCGACGGCACGGTGGCCATCCGCAAAAATGTTGTGCTTGTGAGCCTGACCGACTCCGAAGTGGTGGAGCTGGTGCAGGATGCTTTGGGCGACGACGCCAAAAATTTCAAAGGTGATCTCTCCGCTTTGAGCGATGAACAACTGAAGAAAATCAAGGATGCCGCCAAGGAAAACGGCTATTATGTTTCCACCGGGGATGACGGCAAGGTCGAAATCAAAAAAGAGGATGCCGTTCAATCCGCCTCTCCTCAAAAACAGGAAGAAGTCAGCAGCGTGATTCGGGAGGTTCTGGGCGACGATGCCAAGAACTTTAACGGCGATGTGGATTCCCTCACCCCTGCCCAGAAAAAGGAATTGGAAAGCAAGCTGGCCGAAAAAGGCGTTGATGCCTCCGAGGCAGCCGAAATCGTAACCAAAGAATTCACCACCGCGCCTCCCCTCACCACCCACAAAGGCACCTATCATGTTACAACCACCAAACCCAAGCCCACCTCTTCCACCAAATCTCACTTTACCACCACCCAAAGGGTGACCGGTTCCGTTTTAAGCTGGGTGCAGAATG
>JAZRWZ010000260.1:0-7750 GCA_045599985.1 Acutalibacteraceae bacterium
GAAACGGAAGTGCTGGATATGCCGAATTTTCAGGGCAACGCCGCCGTCAACTATACGGACAGCGAAACCCCGTTTACGAGAATCATCGAGCACAAATGGTTTGAATTCGGCAAGGATGAAAAGGGAAACGATTTGCCAAAAACGGTAATCAGCCGCGAGTACAGCTCCGAATGGAAGGTGGGGGACGAGCCCTATTATCCCGTGAATGACGATAAGAATTCGGCTCTCTACCTGAAATACAAAGAGCTTGCCGATAAAGAAGATAAGGTGGTTTTCGGCGGCAGGCTGGGTGAGTATAAATACTATGATATGGATAAAACCGTGGAAGCCGCATTGGGCTTTTACGGCTCGATAAAATAATCACAGGTGATGTTATGAGAAAAACGGCTGCTGTTGTGGTGACTTACAACAGAAAAGAACTGCTGAAGGAATGCATTGCCCATCTTCAGAGCCAGACGGTTCCGGTTGATATTCTGGTGATTGATAACGCAAGCACGGACGGCACCGCCGATTTGTTTGCTGATTCGGCCGAGCATCTTTACTACTTCAACACCGGGGCAAATCTGGGCGGCGCAGGCGGGTTCAATTTCGGCATGAAAAAAGCCTGTGAAATGGGTTACACCTTTATCTGGGTGATGGATGACGATACCGTTCCCACCCCCACGGCACACGAAAAACTGATGGCTGCCCATGACCGGCTGAATGGGCAGTACGGCTTTCTCACAAGCCGGGTGTTGTGGAAGGACGGTACCCCCTGCAATATGAATATCCAAAAGATTACCAAGTGGAAAAAAATGGAGGATTTTGAGCAGAACCGGGGAGTCCAGTACGCATCCTTCGTTTCTCTTTTTTTGAAGCGCGATACCGTTGCAGCCTGTGGCCTGCCCTATAAGGAATTCTTCATTTGGGGCGATGACTGGGAATATACCCGCAGAATCTCCAAAAAAAAGAATTCATTTTTCATTGCCGACAGCGTGGTGCACCATTACTGTAAGGATAATAACGGCTCCGATATCGTTTCTGCCCCTGAGGACAGATTGGACAGATACCGCTATTCCTACCGCAACGATGTGGCGGTTTACCGTCAGGACGGGGTGGAGGGATATGTTTACCTGATTATCCGCCTGCTGCTGCACACGGTAAAAATTCTATTGAAATCCTCCGGCAAAAAGAAGAAACTGAAAATCATTTTCAGCTCCGTGAAAAAAGGGCTGTCATTCAAACCGAAGGTGGAATACCCGGAAAAGACCTGAAAAAGACAGCAAAAATAGTGGTGGATTATTATCCCGAGGTTCCGTTATGGATTTGATTTCGGTTATTGTTCCTGTTTACAAAGTTGAAAAGTATTTGCGCAGGTGCGTTGACAGCATTCTTGTGCAAACCTATACGAATCTGGAAATCATTCTTGTGGATGATGGTTCACCGGATAATTGCCCCGCGATCTGCGATGAATATGCAAAAAAAGAATCACGAATCAAAGTGATTCACAAGCCGAACGGCGGTCTGTCTTCCGCAAGGAACGCAGGCCTTGATGCGGCAAACGGCAAGTATATCGGATTTGTTGACAGCGATGATTACATTGCTTCGAATATGTACGAAGTGCTCTATCGGCTGGTAACCGAAAACAAATCTCAGATGGCTGTTTGTAATTGCTTTTTTGTGGATGAATTTGACAATGTTCTTTTCAGACAGTCTCCGTTGAAGGATGAAACCGTTTCCGGAATAGAGGCGGTTCGGCACTTGCAGGAGAAAAACGGAATCAATTTTATTACATGCTGGAACAGAATATATGAACGAGATTTGTTTTCAAGCATAAGATTTCCTCTTAATAAGCTCTGTGAGGATAATTATATTGCACATTCCTTATATCACAAATGTCAAAGGGTATCCTTCACCGGGGAGCAGTTGTACTATTATGTGCAGCGGAAAGGAAGTATACTCAATTCAAGTGTTTCCGTCAAAAGTTTTGATGAAACGGAAGGCTTTTTCAGACGAATAGAATACCTGAATGAACATGAAATAAACGATAATCCTCAGGCACATTCCGATTTGTTTCTCAATTCTTATACGCATTTCAAAATGTTATTTTATCCCCGTACCAAGTCCGAAAAAGCAAGAATCAAAGAGATAAATGCAATGGCAAAATCCGTTTTCAAAGGAGCATATAAACATTGCGGAGTAAAAAATGCCGTTATTACCGTTTTGCCGTTTTCTGTGCTTCATCTGTTGTTAAAACTGATGCAATTCCTTATGATATTTTTGCTTGGAATAAAGCAGAAATATTGTAACTGCATCTTAATGAACTTGCCTAAATACGATAATCTCGGGGATCAGGCAATAGCATTATCGGAAATCCGGCTGTTCAAAAAGTACCATATTCCGGTCATAAAGATTGAGGAACTGTATGTTCAGCTTTTTCCCGATTTGTTGAATCACATCGGCAAAAACAAAACCATTATCATTTCCGGTGGGGGATTTATCGGAAATCTTTGGCCCGAAAATGAAACGAAATATGTAAGCGGAATCATTGAACGGTTTAAGGAAAACAGAATCCTCATTTTTCCGCAGTCCGTAACATTCGATATTAACAGTCATTCCGGAAAAAAATATTTTGATTTTCTTTCCGCTATATATCAATCCCATAATAATCTGGAACTGCTTGTCAGGGAGAGGAAAAGTTTCGACTTTGTTAGACAATACATGCCTCAGATAAAGGTGTGTCTTGTTCCGGATGTTGTTTTGCTGCTGGAAACGGATTTATCCGAAGTGCGCGAAAAAAAGATACTGTTTTGTATGAGAAACGACCATGAGCGCCGTGTAAACGATATGGAATCCGTACAAGCCGGATTGCGTGGAAAGTATCCCGATTTTGTTATTACCGAGGCGGATAACCTTTTGGGCAACACGATTTTGCCCTTCTTCAGAAAAAAAGAGGTTTTCAAACAGCTCAGGCAGTTTTCCTCAGCCCGATTGGTTGTTACGGACCGACTTCACGGCATGATATTTGCCGCCGTTACAAATACCCCCTGCATTGCTTTTGATAATGCCAACGGCAAGGTAAGCGGTGTTTATGAATGGATTAAGAACAATGAATTTATATCTTTGTGCCGAACGGCAGATGATGTGAGGGCTGCCATTGATTCCATGGACTTAACGGCGGAATATCATTTGGACAGAGCTGAAATTTTGGAATCATCAAAACCGCTATTTGATGCAATAAAGGAAAGCATTTAGTATGAAAATGTTCATTGAATGTCAGTTGCCGATGTACCTTTGCAACATGAAATGTCAATATTGTTATGTTCCTCAGTACAATAAAGGAAAAGCACAAATTCCCGATTTGACGGTATGTGAAAACCAAATAGAAAAAGCAACCTCCCTGAAGCGCTTGGGCGGAACATGTATGTTCAACATATGCGCAACAGGTGAAACGTTGATTCATCCTCAACTGGCAAAAATCGTATATTCCATACTGAAAAACGGTCATTATGTCATGATAGTAACTAACGGAACCCTGTCAGAACGTTTGGAAGAGTATTGCGCTTTTCCCGAAGAATTCCGAAAGCGTCTTTTTTTCAAGATATCACTGCATTATCTGGAATTGTCCAGAATGAATATGCTGGATGTATTTTGCGGCAATATCAGGAAAATAAAAGAACACGATATTTCATATTCCGTTGAATTAACTCCCGATGATTCCTACATTCCGTACATCCCCGCCATCAGGGATTTCTGTGTATCAAATTTCGGGGCTCTGTGCCATGTTACGGTGCCGAGAGATGAAAGAAAAGTCGGTTATCCGTTAATGACCGATTTGTCAAGAAAAGAATTCGTTGATGTATGGAAATCCTTTGATTCAACTTTGTTTGACTTCAAAGAATCTATTTTTGAGGTAAAGCGAAAGGAATTTTGTTACGCCGGCAAATGGGGTGTCGTTCTTGATTTGCAAACCGGCGTATACAGGCAGTGTTATAAAGGCCTGCCATTGGGAAACTTTTATAAAAACACCGATAAACCCCTGAATCTTTTTCCCATAGGAAAGAATTGTCAGGAGGGGCACTGCTTTAACGGCCATGCTTTTTTGGGGTTCGGTCTGATTCCCGAAATCAACACGCCCGCTTTTTCGGAAATGAGAAACAGAGAGACTGCCTCCGGTACCCAGTGGCTGAACAAATCCATGAATGATTTTATGGCAGAAAAACTGAAGGATGAAAACAACGAGTGCGGTTCTCTTCAAAAATGCCTGATGAACTCATTGAACAGGGCTGCCTTTGCGTCGAAGAATTTTCTCAAGAAATCACAGTAGTATCTTTTGAATGAATCGGAGCAAAGAATACCCATATCCATCAATAGATTTTGCAGTATGTATATCGTCAGCTACCGGATTTTCGGAAGCGGACTCCTCTTTACCAATCACAGGATATTGAATGGGCTGAAAATATGTTTTTGAAAAAAATAAAAGCAGACTATCAGAATTTGTCAAAACCCGTCAGGGCTTCCATATGGGCTCTGTTTTGCGGCATTTTGCAAAAAGGGGTAAGCGTAATTACTACGCCGATATTTACCCGCGTGCTTTCTGCGGAGGAATTCGGCAGATACAATGTGTTTAATTCGTGGATGGCAATCGTATCCATCATTGTAACACTGAATATTTTCTACGCCGTTTTTGAACAGGGTCTTGTTAAATTTGAAAGCGAAAAAAAGGAATTTGTATCATCGCTTCAGGGGTTGGCGCTTTCGTTAACGGCAGTATGGTTCCTGATTTATTATTGCACCCGCTCTTTTTGGAATAAAGTGCTTTCGGCAACAACCGGGCAGATGATTCTGATGTTTTCTCTCATATGGCTTTCGGCTGTATTCAACTTTTGGGCGTATGAGAAAAAGAACCAATATGAATATAAGGCACTGGTTATTGTATCCGCTGCGGTTTCGCTTTTGTCACCGCTGCTGAGCCTGATTCTGATATATTTTTGCGATGACAATGTGACCGCCAGAATTTCGGGTATCGTTATTGTCGAATTCGTTTTTTATATCTTCCTTTTCGCAGAACACCAAATCAAGGGGAAATGTTTTTTCAGCGCAAAACACTGGAAATACGCGCTCTTATTTAATCTGCCTTTGGTTCCCCATTACCTTTCACAGGTGGTGTTATCTTCCTCGGACAGAATCATGATTGAATACTATGAGGGCGAGTCCGAAGCGGGCATATATTCCCTTGCATATTCGTTATCGATGATAATGCTTGTTTTCGGTACGGCATTAATGCAGGTGATAGGCCCTTGGTTATATAGAAAGATAAAGAGCAAAGATATTGAGAATCTTTCAAACACTGTCTATCCGTTATTGATTTTGGTTGCCTGCGTAAACCTGATACTGATTATGATTGCGCCGGAAGCAGTTCGGATTTTTGCACCGGAAGAGTATTACAACTCGGTTTGGATTGTCCCTCCGGTGGTTATCAGCGTCTTCTTCATTTTCTGTTATGATGTTTTCGCACGGTTCGCTTTTTACTATGAAAAAAGAGCACTCATAACGGTTGCAAGTATAATCGGTGCGCTGCTCAACATTATCCTGAACTACATCTTTATTAACAAGTTCGGGTACATTGCCGCCGGGTATACGACCCTTGCCTGCTACATGATTTACGCGCTGTGCCACTACATAATCATGAACAGGGTTTGCGACAAATTCTGCGGCGGTGTCAGGCCGTATAACGGCAAAATTATCCTGCTGATTTCCGCAGCGTTTACGGCTTTGGGTCTGCTGATGCTGCTCACCTACAACAGCGTAATCATCCGCTATTCTGTAATCGGGGTGATTGCCGTGGCCTGCCTTGTTTTCAGCAAAAAAATAATCGCGTTTTTCAAGAATATTCTGTCATTAAAAAAAGCCGGATAACAAGGGAGAAATGGGTTAAACCTTGACTCCGATTTCATCATTTGATACAATATTAAAAACGGTTCTGACACCGAAACAGCGGTTGAGGTGAAAGATGCGTGCGAATACGGCCTGCGGATTCCCCGGGCTTTTCGGCTTTGTGCCGGAGTACCCGCGAAACGGGGAATAATACCTGTTGACGGTTTTGACCGTCAGCGGGAAGATTCCGGCAGGCGAAAATCCTTTTGAGGAATGCCGCATCTTTCGGGATGCGGTTTTTTATTTTTCTTCCGCACCGCCGTCTGAACGAAATACAAAAACCAATCCAACGGAAAGGATGATTTTTATGAAAACCCGCATTGCCGTTATCTCCATGATTGTGGAGGACACCGACTCCATCGAAACGCTCAACAATATTCTGTTTTCTTACCGGGATTATGTCATCGGGCGCATGGGCATTCCCTACAAGGAGAAAAAGGTGAACATCATCAGCGTGGCCGTGGATGCGCCGGAGGATCAGATCAACGCCCTCACGGGCAAAATCGGCAAGCTCAACGGCGTCAGCGCCAAAACGAATTATTCGGGCATCATCACCGGGGATTGAACCCGGAATAATGCCGCAAGGGAGGAAAACAGTTATGGGAATGAATGATACGCCCGTGTCCGAGCGGGTTCATATCAGCTTTTTCGGCTGCCGCAACGCAGGCAAATCCAGCCTGCTCAATGCCGTAACGGGTCAGCAGATGGCCGTGGTATCCGCCGTGAAGGGCACCACCACCGACCCGGTTCATAAGACCATGGAGCTGCTGCCCGCAGGCCCCGTGGTGATTACCGACACCCCGGGTCTGGATGACGAGGGCGCCTTGGGCCAAAAGCGTGTGGAGGCCGCCTTGCGGGTGCTTTACACCACCGATGTGGCGGTGATTGTGATGGATGCCGCCGTGGGCAAAAGCCCCCGGGATGAGCAGATTCTGCAAACGGTAAGGGAGCGGAAGATTCCTTATATCGAGGTTTACAACAAGGCGGATTTGATTCCCGCCGGGAGCCGCCGTGAGGGGCTTACCTATGTCAGCACCGTTACGGGGGAGGGCGTTACCGCTTTGAAGGAGCGCATTGCCGCACTGGCCGCCGCCAACGCCGGGGAAAAGCCCATTGTGGGGGATTTGGTGAAAAAAGGCGATTTTGCGGTGCTGGTGGTGCCCATTGATAAAGCCGCTCCCAAAGGGCGCCTGATTCTGCCCCAACAGCAGGTGATTCGCGATTTGCTGGAGCACGGTGCCGTGCCCGTGGTGGTGAAGGACAGCGAGCTGCAAACCGTGGTGGAGCGCCTTGGCAATCAAATTGCCCTTGTGATTACGGACAGTCAGGTGTTCGGCAAGGTGGCTTCCGTTCTGCCTGCGGATATGCCCCTGACCTCCTTTTCCATTTTGTTTTCCCGCTACAAGGGCGAGCTGCATGACCAGCTGGAGGGCGTCAAGGCGTTGGATTCCCTGCAAAACGGGGATACGGTGCTTATCAGCGAGGGCTGCACCCATCACCGCCAGTGCGGCGATATCGGCACGGTGAAAATCCCCGCCCTGCTCAGGCGTTACACGGGCAGGGAGATTGCCGTGGAAGTTACAAGCGGCAAGGAATTCCCCGAGGATTTAACAAAATACAAGCTGATTATTCACTGCGGCGGCTGCATGCTCACCGAAAAAGAGATGAAGGCCCGCATTGCCTCGGCCCGTGAGCAGGGGGTACCCATAACCAACTACGGCATGGTGCTTGCCATGGGCTCCGGCATACTGAAAAGAAGTATTGAACCGTTGGGATTGTAAGATATGAAGCATCTGATAGATTCTGCTGCTCAACTGAATAAAGACGAATTCAT